>JAFWJY010000264.1 GCA_017514525.1 Solobacterium sp.
CAAGGTGGACACGGGGGTCCGATTCCCCTCGTTCGCTCTTCCCAGCGGATTTGCTGGGTTTTTTTATGTTTAAACGATCCTCCGCAGAAGAAAAAAGAAGGATTTCTCCTTCAGTCCTGCACTACCGAATCAATATCTGTTACGGCTTCATAAACGGTACGCATGCCATCCCGTTGCGCCAGATACAGGGTTGGCTCCTGTGTATCAGAGGCATAGACAAACGGGAAGACAATATTGGTGCCGACACCGAACTTTCCATCCCGATCCATCGCAATCAGAGAGATCGCATTGCAGGAGCCATTGCGTCTGGTCAGTGCGGCGTCCAGTTCCAGGACTGCCCGTTCCGCTGCCTGCTGGGCGGTGAATCCGGCTTTCATATACAGCACTGCCGTATGGCTCAGTGCCCCTTTCATGATTTCTTCACCGACACCGGTCGCAGCTGCGCTTCCGATTTCAGAATCCGCATAGAATCCGCTGCCTATAACTGGAGAATCACCTACCCGTCCCGGTTCCTTTAAGAATAAACCGGAGGTGCTGACACCCGCACAGGATGTGCCGGCGTCATCTCTTGTCAGAAAACACACCGTATCATGACCATCGTAAGATACCAGATCCTGTGCATGGTCTTTTTCCGCTTCCCAGCGAGCCTGACTCTTTGAAGTACGGTTATCCCGCGCTTCAAACCCATGTGCCTTGGCGTACGCTTCTGCCCCCTGTCCAACCAGAAAGTTATTGAACTTATACGCACTGAGAGAACGGGCAATTCGGATTGGAGAGCGAAAGCCCTCTATGGATCCAACTGCGCCAAACCGCAGCGTATCACCATCCATAAAGCCGCCGTCCAGATAGACATGTCCATCTCTGGCAGGAAGTCCGCCGAAACCAACGGAACAGAACTTCGGATTATCCTCTACATTCTCAATGCCTGCCACAAGCGCATCAGCCGCAGTGGCACCCTTGGCCAGCTGCTGTGCGGCAATGCGGCATCCTTCCAGAGACATTTTCCATGTTGAAAGTACAGACCAGCTCATGTTTATCACCTGTTAAATGCGTCCGGCAGATCGTTTTCCAGAAGGATCGTATCTTCTCCGGTCGTAATCTGATAGACAATATCAAACGCATCCTTGACGCGGTCAACGGTCGTGACATGATCCATGTCAAATCCAGAAAGGCGCAGGCCCTCTAAAATAGGCTCCGTCTGGTGCGAGCCGACAAGAATCACCTCATCCGCTCTTCCCTTCATCATTGCGCCGAATTCACGGTTGATGGAATCCTGCTGTTCCCCAAGTTCGATCATACCCGGTGTTACGACAACGCGTTTTCCCGGCATCATAGACAATACATCCAGCGCCATAGCGCTTCCGCTCGGGTTGGAGTTGAAGGCGTCGTCAATAAACATGCGTCCATTGATCAGACGCTGTTCCAGACGATGTTCCACCTGCTTCATATTCTTTACGCCGCGACGAATCACATCCCACGAAATCTCAAGATGACGTGCTACAGCGATCGCGCAGAGAATGTTCAGCACATTCAGTTCGCCCAGCAGATGTGTTTCCAGTTCGATCCGTTCATCCTTATGAACAACCGTAAACTTCATCCCGTGGATAGAATAAACAATATTCTCCGCTGTATAGTCCGCCGGATGATGGAGCGCATAAGTCGCTGTTTTGACCGGTGACTTCACGGTGTATTCCCGAATGAAGTCATTATCCGCATTGAGTACGCCAAAGCCGTTTTCCGGCAACAGTTCTATCATCTGCATCTTTTCTTTGGTGATGTTTTCCTGTGAACCAAACGTGGAAAGATGCTGGGGGCCGATGGAAGTGACCGCACCGATCTCCGGTTTTATAAATTCCATCAGGTAGGTAATATCGCCAACGTGACCTGCGCCCATTTCGCAGACAAATATCCGGTGAATGGGTTTCAGATATTCACGGATCGTACGGGTAATACCCATCGGCGTGTTATAGCTGGCTGGTGTGATCAGCGTGTTGTACTGCTCACTGAGAATCGCACCCATAATGTTTTTGGTTGTTGTTTTGCCATAGGAACCGGTAATGCCAATGCGAATCAGATCATCATGTTCGCGAAGGATGCGCTTGGCATCCCGGACAAACCCTTCATTGACCTGTTTTTCAACCGGGGCAGTAATGAGCGCCATCGGATAGATCAGCAGCCATGGTCCAAAATAGGACAGTGCCAGCATCGCCCACAGGTTGAAGCGGCGGAAACGATACAGCAGCCAGAACTGCAGCAGCAGATACAGCACCAGCATTACAACCATCTGACGCTTGACGCGGTCACTGTAAACCAGCGGCTTGATATAGGTTGCCTTGCGCTCCCTAAGAATTAGAATCACCGCCAGCGCAGTGGCAATCACGAGACAAAACAGCAGCACATGTTCGACGGATAAGCCCATGCAGGCAAAGGCAACTGCGGTAATGATCAGAGCCGGTATGATGGCGCGCTTTGCGCCGCCTTCAATATTGTCACTTACCCAGGATGTATAGCGCCGCAGTTCATAGCGGTTCTGCTGAAACATATGCAGGGCGTGCTTGCCCGGAACCAGCGCAGCGATCAGTATCACAATATAATAAAGAACTTTCATCATCTGTCTTCCTTCAGAAACACATCCAGAACCCGGTTGAAGCGGTCTGCCTGATGCCAGTAGGCATAGTGGTCATCCCCTTCAAAGACAGCCAGACCCGCATCCGGCATCTCCTGTTCCATGATTTTTCCCATTGCCAGAGGCGTTGCCGTATCCTGGTCGCCAAACACCAGCAATACCGAGCAGGCAACCTGCGGCAGCAGCGGACGGATATCATCATTTACAACTTTAACAAAGGTTTCCCGCATGACGCCTTTCGCATTGCGGTAATCCACCGATCCGGAGCGATCCTGAAGCTTTCGCAGCGTTTCCTCCTGATGCGCGGTCTTCAACGCCCATTTGGCAGCTTTGTAAGCTTTGGTGCGCAGCTTCTGCGCGGCAGTCGGCTGAATGCGGATGCCCGCAGCGCCTGTCAGGCACATCTTGCGAACCGGATAACGAACGGCATAGCGGATCGCAACCCGGCAGCCAAAGGAATGCCCGATCAGAATCGGTTCTTCAATTCCATTCTCCATCACAAAATCCCGCAGGAAATCCGTATAGTCTTCCACCGACCATGCGGTCGGTACCACATCGCTTTCTCCAAAGCCCGGAAAGTCCAGATTCCAGACAGAGAAAAACGGACTGAGATGCGTTTCGATATTGGCCATCATGGCCATGTTCTGACCCCAGCCATGAAGCAGGATAACATCTCTTCCGTTTCCACTGTGCCGGTAAGCGGTCTTAACCCCGTGAATCGTTTTATATTCCGTCATATCCGCGCTTTATTGTACATGAAAAACAGCCTTCCGTTAAGACTCCGGACGGCTGCTCATCATCTCTTCCCGCTCCTGGCGGCGGATTTCTTTTGCCTTTTCCCGCTCTTCCTTTTTCTTCTCCCGCTGAAAGGCGCGGATTTCCTTTTTATCCAGTTCCTTCCAGATTCTGAAGCAGACTCCATCGGCCAGGTTTTCTGCTGTAATGCGGTATCCATAGGTTGTTACGATTTTGTACACAATGGAAAGGCCAAGGCCAAACTGCCCGTTGGTGCCCTTTTCATAGGGTTTGAACAGCTTGTTCAGACGATCTTCTTCGATCTTCTGCCCGTCATTGATCACCTTCAGCTCACCCGGGTTCAATTCCAGACGAATCACGCGGTTGGCATAACGCAGCGCGTTATCGACCAGATTTTCCACAACAATGCGCCAGGGGTCTTCATCTCCATGGAACAGCACCCCGCGCTCTGTCTTTCGCTCAAAGGTTATTTCCGGCCGAATGACTTTCAGTGACAGCAGCACCTTGTCAATGACCTCATTCATATTTAAGGTATCGCCTTCCGCACAGTCATCCAGCAGATAATCCATTTTATTCAACGCGATCAGAGAACGCACCTTCTTCTCCAGACGATCGGCATGTTCAATAATCACATCAATGGATTTCTCCAGAGTTCCGTATGGATAAATGCCATCCTTGATGGATTCGCTGTAGCTGCGGATCGTTGTGATCGGAGTCTTGAGATCATGGGAGATGTTCTGAATCATCTCCTGTTTCTCCCGGTTCTGCTTCTGCAGTTCCTGATCCATTTCCAGCAGCGCTTCGGCAACTGCACCGATTTCATCCCGTCGGGTGATATTCAGTTCGGCCGGTTCATCATTCTTGATCTTGGTGATATAGGCGCGGATCTGGTTCAATGGAACAATGATTGTCGTAACCCATACCGTCAGGATAATAAATAAGGCAATCGCCACCAGCATATTGGCATTGACGATATTGTTTACCAGCATACTGCGGAACTGCGAAAACTTATCGGCAGAAATCAGCGTGACCAGATAGCTTCCGCCTTTTATGCGGGCAGCGGTATACAGCAGAGACTGCTCGTTTTCCCGGCCTGGCAGATAGCTGCCGTCCAGATGGTCCGCCGCTTCCTCCAGAATCTCTGCCTGAATCGAAGTCAGCGCTTCTGAGGAAATGCCAGTCTCTTGTGTCAGGGCTGAAAGATCACCTCTGGATGCCTTCCAGACAATATGCACAATTCCGCTTTCTTCCGACGGGTAATAAATCTGTCTGGGATCCGGCTGTTCCTCCAGATAATACATGAAGCTGCTTTGCGAAGCCCTCAGCATCCGATGTACTTCTGATGTCGTAAATTCATTTATGCCAGGAGTCAGAAAGGCAAAAATGAAAATCGTGAGTACGGAGATCACGAGAAAGAGAATGGTCATAAGCTGCTGGGTAAGCGTAAGCTCCCGCAGCCAGAGACGTACACGTTTCATCCGAGGCGGTACCCAAACCCGTAAATGGTATGAATATTCAGATCCGGCATTTTCCGACGCAGACGCCGCATCGTATCATCGACAACACGGTCGGATCCATAGTAATTGGTATCCCAGACCTGTTCTAGAATCTGTTCACGCGAAAACGCTGTTCCGCGATTCTTCACGAACATCATCAGCAGCTCATATTCCTTGGTGGAAAGATCAATCTCCGTCCCACTCGCGTCAAATACGAGACGCTTGTTGTCATCAATCGAATAGCCATCCACCAGAATCTTTTCATCCACATTCCGATAGGTACGGCGAATGATGTTATTGACCCGCAATACCAGTTCCTTCGGTGAAAACGGCTTGGTGATATAGTCATCACTGCCCTTTTCCAGGCCGATGATGCGGTCAAATTCCTTATCCCGGGCAGACATGAAAATTACCGGCACATTGGGATTTCTCTGACGGATCTCTTCGATCAGGTCAAAGCCGGATTTATCTCCCAGCATAATATCCAGAATCCAGAGATGAACATCGTCATCTCCGGTATGCAGATATGCTTCATCGAATGTCATGTAGGAACGGGCTTCATATCCCTCTTTTTCAAGGTAGCGTTTTACAAGCTCATTCAGATCCCGTTCATCTTCTACAATACTGACCACGTGTTTCATATTCGTAATTCTATCACAACCACCCGCACTGTACTGACGGAATGAAAACATTCCTCCGGAAACGGAGGAATGCTTGGTTTATTTAATCGGTTACGCCAAACTTTGCGCGTACGACATCCGCGACGCGGCCGACAACATCTGCGCAGATCTCATCGGTCTCTGCTTCTGCCATGACGCGGATCAGCGGTTCTGTACCGGACGGACGGACCAGAAGTCTTCCGTTGCCGCTGAGTTCCTGGTTCACCTGATCGATCGCAGCCTTGATCTCAGCGTCATCCAGTGCGGATTCCTTGTTGGAAACCTTGACGTTGACAAGCAGCTGCGGATAAATCTTGAGACCTTCCATCAGCTGAGAAATGTTCTTGCCGGTCTCCTTCATGATTTCAAGGATTGCCAGCGCAGTAATCAGACCGTCACCGGTAGTCTCATGATTCTTGAAGATGATATGTCCGCTCTGTTCACCGCCGACGAGATCGTTATGCTTGCACATCTCTTCGTAGACATATTTGTCGCCGACCTGTGTGCTTGCGACCTGAATGCCTTCCCGCTCCATTGCCTTGAAGAGGCCGAGATTGGCCATCACGGTCGTAACGATCGTGTTGTTGTTCAGAATGCCTTTATCGCGATAATGCTTACCGCAGATATAAAGCACGAAGTCGCCATCAACCAGACGGCCGTCCGGTGCCACCATGATCTGGCGGTCGGCGTCTCCGTCGAACATCAGTCCAAGATCAAAGTCACCGTTCTTTACAAATTCCTGGAACGCTTCCGGATGCGTAGAGCCGCATTTCGTATTGATGTTAAGCCCATCCGGCGTGTTGTTAATTACTGTGCAGGTTGCTCCTAACCGGGTCAGTGCCTTTTCGGCAGTCATTGTGGAGCTGCCGTTGGCGCAATCCAGCGCCAGCTTCATGCCGGTAAGATCCGTCGGGTATTCTTTGCATACCCAGTCAAGATAATCTTCAAGACCGCGTTCATAGGAGATGATCTTTCCGATCTCGGCACCGGTCTTATACTCAATATCAACCAGACCGTCAATATAATCTTCAATCAGGCCTTCCACATCCGCAGACATCTTGATGCCCTCTTTTGAGAAGATCTTGATGCCGTTGTCATAATACGGATTATGGCTGGCTGAGATCATCGCCCCGCAGACAAAGTCTTCCGTGCGGGTCAGGTAGGCAATCATCGGTGTCGGGCAGTAGCCGGCAAGATAGGCATCACAGCCTTCCGATGAGATGCCTGCCGCATGGGAAGCTTCCAGCATATCGGAGGAAAGACGGGTATCCTTTCCGATAATGATCTTCTGCTTTCCCTGCCTGCTGAAGTAATAACCGAGATAGCGGCCGGTCTGAAATGCTTTATAGGCCGTCAGGGATTCATTCGCTTTGCCGCGAATGCCATCTGTTCCAAAATATCTACCCATGTTTCTCTCCTTTTAACCGTTGTTCACGTCAGCACCTTCGCCGCTGCCGCCGTCATCATTGGTCTCGCCAAGAACGTTGAGTTCATAGACAGATTCTGTCAGTGAGTAACGAACGAGACCGCCGCTTGGCTGTTCAACTTCCAGCGGGAATTCCTGGAGACCAGGCTTGGCATCCTTCATATCTACATAGACGTTGATGTCTTCCGCCGTGATGTTTGCGATGTTAGCTTCCGTACCGAATACCGTCACACTGGTCGTGGTCTTGTTTTCAACGTGCGGAGAAGCTTTGTAGTTGTTGATGTTATTGCGGTAATTGATCTTGACGCCGTCAATCGTACGGGAAGTTCCTTCCGCGAGTTTGATCGACATCGTGATCTGATTAATGTTACTGGAGTTGACACCGGTCGGCAGTGTAATCGGACGCATGATCGTGGAGTCTTTACTGATCGTGGAGGCGTTGACTGTTACAACGACCTTATCGATCTGACCAAGTACGGATTCCGGACCATAGATCGTAACCGTCTGCTGATCCATTTCAATATTGTCAATGGCCATCGCATTCGGCACTTCGCCGGAGATTTCCACTTCGATCGGAACCGTCTTGTTCGGTGAGGTTACCGGAACGGTAACTTCAATCGTAGACGGATAGATATCGGCTTCAACCGGCATACCGGCCGCATCATAGGCTACCAGCTTGGCATCCTGTGTGAAATCGGAGGTCTGGCCGCTGACATCGATCAGCGCCTTGATGAAGGCAATCGTATTCAGGGTATCCTTGGAAGCACGAACGTTGACGCGCGTGTATTCAAAGGATGGTGTACCGGCAGAATAGATGCTTTCCATCTTGTCCTGATTAATAAAGTCATAGGTCAGGTCATATGCCTGCGTTGTCTTTTTCTTCAGAGTAATGATCGCGTTGCTTGGCTCGATCTTGACCGTGACGTTATCGCCGAATCCTTCCGCGGAAAGCTTGACCTCATGGGTGCCTTCCGTCAGACCTTCCAGGTCCGCTGTTACGACCCCATTGGAGTTTGCGGCAGAGGTAACACTTGTCGCATCACCATAGATGACGATATCAGCAGTGGATGGAAGTCCGGTCAGTTCAAACGTATCCGCGTTGTATTTGGCAGTTACGTTGATCGCAGAGAGTTCACGCGCACTGCGCAACGTGTTCGTGTAGATCGAGGCGCGACTGTTGTAGTTAACAACGGCATACATCAGAATCGCCAGGATCAGAGATACAAATTTCGAATATCTGCGGTTAAACAGACTGCGGTCAATCAGTGAAGAGAACCAGCGGACAGCTCGTATTACAGAGTCTTCAATATGCTGGTAGGTACTGGCAACCCGGCGGGACTGACCGGCAATTCTGTTTGCCAGCTCGGTCTTGGCTTCCGAGTTTTCCATTTCCTTACGCTTGTCCATGTTTTCAGTCATTAGCGCTTACCTCCTTTTTTGTTGGAGGAATCATCTTCCAGAGAATCCAGCATCTCAAAGGTCTTGGTGAGATCATCGTTCATTCCCATGATCTTGGAAATATCCAGCTTGGTTGTATCAAACTGATGAGCATCACTGTCAAAGATTACATTATTTGAATTCTGAACTTCCGGCTGCGGTGCCGGGTTGCCGCTCATCTGCCGCTTGGCAGCCTCACGGGCAGCGCGTACTTCTTCCGCAGTCATCCGGCGTGTCACATTCATATCAGCGCGAGCTGCCTGCTCAGCCGCATGCTGGGCAGCCTGCTGCTCTGCCAGAGCTCTGGCACGTTCCATTTCCTTGCGGCGTTCTTCATCCGCTTTGCGGACACGAGCTTCTGCTTCACGACGCAGATTTTCCTTGGAAATCTCTTCGCGCTTGCGGGCGATTTCCGCAAGTTCTTCCTTCTTGGCACGTTCAATCGCGGCCTGCTCTTCCATCTCCCGACGTTTCTGTTCTTCGAATCTGCGGGATGCGTTATTTTCCGGATAGCTTGGAACCGGACGTTCCTTCTTGCGCGGCAGCTTGATATCGTTTGCCTCTTCTTCCAGACGTTCCATTCCCTTATCCGGCTTTTCTTCCTTGGCCGGCTGAACGGTTTCCTTCTCCGGTTTGCCGTGAACGACTTCTTCTACCGGAATCTTTTCCTGTGTCTTGGCTTCCTGCTTTCTGATCGCTAACTTGGACAGCACGCCTGTCTGGCCATGTTTGCGCTCATTCTGCTTGGCATCCGGTTCATCCGAGATAATGACATCACGGGCAGCCTCATTATTAAGACGCTGTCTCCGGCTGGAAACGACATCCGTTTCTTCGCCGCAGATCACACGCAGCAGATAATCACGGAGCTGTTTGCGGTTTACGGTTGTGATCTTACCGCCTTCGGTAATGGAAATCGCACCGGTTTCTTCCGAAACGACAATCGTAACGGCATCGGTAATTTCGGAAATACCGATTGCGGCCCGGTGACGCGCGCCATAGCGGGATGGCAGATCCAGATTGGTTGGCGGGAAGTAGGCACTCGCACAGGCAATCTTGTCACCCTGAATAATGACCGCACCGTCATGAAGCGGTGTCGATGTAACAAACAGGGATGTCAGCAGTTCGGCTGTGACATCAGAATTAAGCTTGGTTCCGGTAGCGATGAAATCTTCCAGTGTATGGCTCTGCTCTATGGAAATCAGAGCACCGGTCTGGTCTTTGCTCAGCAGCATCGTCGCGGTGACGATCTGATCAACGAGGTTTTCCTTCTCATTGCCGGTAAGGGTAGTCATACGGGAAAAGACATTCGTCTTACCGAGCCGCTCCAGCACTGATCGTATCTCCGGCTGGAAGATGATAATGATCGCCAGGAAGCCCCAGTTAATGAAGATATTTGTTACATAGGATACGGTTTTGAGACCCAGAAAGGTCGCAAGCGTATCAATGATCAATACCAGAAGGATTCCCTTAAAGATCTGTACGGTCTTAGAATTAGAGCGTACAAGCTGAATTGCATAATATAGAACCAACCACATAATGAAAATATCCAAAAACATGATGGTGATCGTACGGATATTTTCCAGTGTCAAATTTACGTTATAAGTTGACAAGGCAGATTTCTCCTTTCGGTAAACTATTATAGCATCTCCATCCCGCCATTGGGCCATGCGGGAATGGGAATTCCTATATATTTAATAAAATTAAGCTGCCTTCCCGTTCAGAAGGCCGTTAATCTGGCTGTATTTCCACAATTCGCCAGGTTCTTTTCCATCAAGGGCGCCCTTTTCGAAAGGCATCAATTTCCGCTTCAATCAGCGTATAATCGCGTTCCATGAGCTGATCTGCGATCCCTTTACGGAGCTGATCTGGTTCCACGCGCTCCAGCAGGGCCTGCTGGACAAACTGCTTTGATTTCTGCGTATACTTTGGAAGCTGAAACCGCTTCTGCAATTCTGCGAGCTCCGGTCTCCAGAGCAGTCTGATCTGCCACTTCAGCTGAACTTTAGGGTTTGGCGCAGGCGCCCGGTATTCATAAATATCAACCCTGTGCCCTTCCTGCTCCACCGTTAGTATGCCCCACCAGTCCGGCACATGTTCAGCACAGTGATGCGCATGGCGGGTCCCAACCACCAGAAGGTTGCGGTCAAAGTAGCGGTTGTAGTTTTTCACCTGCCCAAGGAGTCTGGTATAGGTGTCCGCATCGCTTTTGATTTCAATGCCGCACAGGCCGTCCTCGCTCACCAGAACCGCATCTGCCCTGCTCTTCCCGATCGTCACTTCCTCCAGAATGCGAAGTTTCTCATAACGGGATTCCAGATACTCAAACAGAGGCTCCCGGATATCTTTGTCGTAGAGTGTCACGAGTGCTATTGTACCTGATTCCGGCACCCGAAAACAAAAGAAGCGCATGGCTTCTTCTGATTTGATTCTTATTCGCCTTCTGTATAGCTGGCATTCCAACCGGCAACGCGGCCTTCCTCCGAACCTTCCGGGTTCATTTCTGCCGCTTTGCCAAACTGGGTGTTATACAGTTCCGTATAAACACCGCCCTTTCGCACAAGATCGGCGTGCTGTCCACGCTCTACAATCTCGCCGTCTTTCAATACCAGAATCTCATCTGCCGCAAGAATCGTACTGAGCCTGTGGGCAATCAGGATCGAGGTCCGGCTTGCGATCAGCGGTTCGATCGCATCCTGAATCTTCTGCTCGCTGATGGAATCCAGAGCGGAAGTAGCTTCATCAAAGATGAACAGCGTCGGATCCTTCAGCAGAATGCGGGCGATTGAAATACGCTGCTTCTCACCGCCGGACAGCTTCAGACCGCGGTTGCCGACAACGGTATCAAAACCAAGTTCCTGCTTTTCGACAAAATCATAAATGTTGGCTTTTCGGCAGGCTTCGATCAGATCATCCTCGGTCGCATCCGGCCGGGCATACAGCAGATTGTCACGAATCGTCCCGTTAAACAGATAGGTATCCTGTGTTACAACACCAATCTGACTGCGCAGCCACGCAAGATCCAGTTTGCGCACATCCACGCCGTCGAACGTCACCGCTCCCCCGGTCACATCATAAAGTCTTGGGATGAGATTCACCGTTGTGCTCTTGCCGGAACCGGATGGCCCGACAATTGCGACACTGTGGCCGGCTTTGAGTTCAAAGCTGATATCCTTCAGGATTTCATGGGGCGGATCATAGCTGAAGCGCACATGGTCGAAGCAGACAGCTCCGGTGCTTGTGTCCGGAATGATCGCATCCTTGGGGTTCTCGATTTCCGGCTTCATATCAAAGTAATCAAAGATACGGGTGAACAGGGCCATGGAGCGGATCCATTCAACCTGAATATTCAGTAAGGTATTTACCGGTCCATACATGCGGGAAAGCAGTGTAACCAGCACGGTAATATCACCCACCGTAAGATCGCTGTTGTACTTCATCATCAGGATTCCGCCAACCAGATACAGCAGCATCGGTCCGATTGAGGCAAAGGTCGTAATTACGACACGGAACCAGCGGCCGGCCATGGATTCCCGGATATTCAGCTCCACCATCCTGCGGTTGGCTGCTTCGTATTTCTGATATTCCTCTTCTTCCTTGCCAAAGAGCTTGACCAGCGTCTGCCCGCTGACGGACAGCGTCTCGTTCAGGATTCCGTTGAATGCGTCGTTGCACTCCTGGGCTTCCTGCGTCAACGACCATCTGGTTTTCCCGGCTGCACGCGTCGGCAAGGTGAACAGCGGTACGATAATAACGCCAAGAATTGCCAGCAGCCAGTTGCGCTGAAACATAGCAACCAGCGCCACAACCAGCGTAATGCCGTTGGACAGAATGCTGGAGAAGGTATTCGTAATGATCATCCTCACCCCGTCAATATCGGATGTCATGCGGGTGATAATATCGCCCTGGTTATTGGAGGTGAAAAACCGCTGCGACATGCTTTCGAGATGACGGAACATTTTGTTGCGCATATCAAACGTGATATGCTGGGCGATCCAGGCGTTCAGATAAGATTCCGCAACACCGATCAGGTTGGATCCAAATGTCACCGCCAGCGAAAGCAGGATCAGTCTTACCAGCAGCGGCAGGTTTCGTCCGATCAGACCTTTATCAATAATTTCACCGGTCAGCACGGATGGCAGGATGGAAAGAATTGATGAGACGATGATGCAAAGCAGCGTTAACAGCAGCTGCTTGTAGTAGGGTTTCAGCCAGGAAAAGACCCGCTCCAGCAATTCTTTTGTGACTTTCGGGGCGTGTGCTTTTTCTTCTTCCGTCAGAAAGTTTCGCATGCCTCTGCCCATTCCTGCAGGTCTCATTGTCATAATGGCTTCCTCCTTCCGTTTTCCGTTATTATACGCTGAGATGTTTCACATACCAGCATAGTTCCGCATCTTCCTCCACCCGCTTTACACCAGGCGGAACCTCAGTGGTCTGTTTCATGCCGACATGTTCCAAAAGTCGCCTGCTCGCGCTGTTAGCCGTATGCACAGCCGCATACGCCGTATGAATGTTTTCCTGGCGCAAACGCGCTAACAAAAGACAGACGGCCTGTGTGCCATAACCCTGTTTCCGCATGCCTGCGCCGATCACATAGCCAATATCCGCTAAGCCTTCCCGGATATAAGCCGCGTTGGCTTCCCCGATCACTTCACCGCTTTCTTCCAGCACAATGGCATAGTCATAAAAGCGGGACCGCTCCTGATACCGGATGCGATTTTGAATATACTGTTCTGCCTCTGCCAGGGTGGGCGCATCCGAAACCTCAAGAAACCGGCGCAGTGAGGGATCGGAAACGACATTTCGATAAAAGGATGACGCATCCGCGAGGCAGAATGGGCGCAACAAGACACTATTGCCCATTGAAGCTGACCGCCTTTTCTTTAAGCCGCTGCAGGCATGATTCATCCAGCGCATCCACGCGCATCATCCCCTCATCCAGCCGTTCATAGGGAAGTTCCTCCAGCAACGTGCCATCCAGTCTGAGCACATCTTTATCTGCTGCAGGTTCAAACAGCACGACTGTTTTCTGCAGGTTCTTCAGGAGGCTGATCTGGGGAAGGACTGCTGTCATTCCAAGCGGGATGCGCAATGCATCTTTCATCGTATCAGTACTGTAGCAGCTGTAATACCAGTCCGGATTCTGATTCGCGTGAAGCCAATTTCGCAGAGCTGATGTATCAACACCAGCCCACATCGTTTCTGCATCATCCATGCCTGCATAGAATGTACGGAATACGCAGTTCAGTTTCAATACGTCTGTTTCCTGGTTCAGCACTTCGCCCATCATGGTATGAAGCAGACGCAGATTGGCTGTTTTCCAGGCATCCTTTTTCTGATGATACTGTTTAGGCAGAAAGGGCGTGGCATTCAGATAAACTTCACAGATATCCTGTTTGGCAAGCCGGGCGGCCATGAGAAAAAAATCATCGATTTCTTCTTCACTGGCAGGCAGTTCAAGCTTCAGCTCCGTAAAGCGGGGATCGTCTTTCTTCCAGTGAATCTGAATGCCGCGGCCGATGTGTTCTTTATGGTACGCAAGAACAGCTTCCTCCCCCGTTTTCCCAGGCACAAAGCGCCCGTCTTTGATCCAGCCGGTGGACATCTGATCCAGCAGGATCTTTTCCGCCTTCACCATGCGGGGAAGAAATGATCTGCGATAAACAGTTACGGTAATTGTCGTAGATTCCATAAAATGCCTCAAAACAAATTCATCGTAACATGGCCAATCGAAAAAGCAACGGATTCACTCTTCCTGATCCGCTGCTTCCAATAATTTGCGTTCTTCTTTGCTTAATGCATGCCGGGCAAAGAGATCGGGTCTTCGGTCCCTGGTTTTTAGCAGAGACTGCGTCAGTCTCCACTTCCGGATGTTTTCGTGATGCCCAGACAGCAGCACCTCCGGCACTGCTTCTCCTTCATAGACTGCCGGCTGCGTATACTGCGGGTATTCCAGCAGGTCGTTCTCGTAGGATTCTTCCTGAATACTGTCAGAACGGATCACGCCCGGCAGTAAGCGGACTACCGAATCCGCGATGACCATCGCCCCAAGCTCCCCGCCGGTCAATACATAATCACCGATTGAAAGTTCCTCATCACAGCGCTCTACGATGCGTTCATCCACGCCTTCATAATGACCGCACAGAAAAACAAGATGTTTCTTCTTTGCCAGCTCATGGGCTTTCTGCTGGGTGTAAGGCTTCCCGCCTGCCGCCAGCAGAATCACATAGCTGTCATCGGTACGGACCGAGTCGATCGCATCCAGTGCCGGCTGACATTTCATGACCATGCCTGCGCCGCCGCCAAATGGTTTGTCATCCACATGGCGATGCAGATCATGGGCAAAGTCGCGAATCTGAACAAGATCGTAGCTGATCTGTTCTTTGGCCACCGCCCTGCCGACGATGCTGGTAGTGAAAAATGGCTCGAACAGTTCCGGGAATAGCGTCAGAATTGAAAGTCTCATAACAGGCCCGGCACCACATGGATCGTAATCACTTTTACTTCCGTATCCACCTTCTTCACAAATTCCGGAATATTCGGAATCAGCACATCACTGTTGCCTTCCCGCGCTACCCGCAGGTTATCCTGCGCACCGTTGGTTTCTTCCACAGCTATCACTTCACCAATATGACGGCCATCCTCATCCTCAACCATGAGACCGATCAGTTCATCAAAATAGTATTCCCCTTCATCCAGCGCATGCCGGTCTGCCGCATCTACATAGAGCACGCATCCCTTAAAGCGTTCCGCAGCGTTGATATCCGGCAGCTCTTCAAATGCGACCAGCGCGTAGCCTTTGTGCGGGCGATAGCTTTTAACTGTAAATGCCTGCATCTCATCGTTTCGTCCGATATAGATTTTATTCCCCGGGGTATAGCGAATCTCATCAAAATCAGACCAGCTTTCGATCTTGAGTTCGCCTTTCAATCCGTGAGTGTTAATTGCTTTTCCGATTTCGATATAAGTCATAATGCCTCCGCTACTTTGGATTATAACAAAAAGAGGACTTATGCCCTCTCTTCGCCATCGATTTCTTCAAATTTAATGGTGACTCTCTTGTCATCCGTGTGCGAGGCAACCGACATGACCTGGCGCAATGCAGAAGCCATGGATCCTTTCCGTCCAATCAGACGCGCAATGTCGTCATTCTTGGCGCGGACATGCAGAACGACTTCACGATCACTGTCACTCGGCATTTCTTTTACCGTCAGTGAATCCTTGTCTTCCACCATTGGGCTGACCAGGTCCAGCAAGACCTTATCCAGCTCTGCCATAGTCAATTACTTCTTCTCTTTTCCAACATTCTTCTCATCATGGAACTTCTTCATGATGCCCTGGCGGGAGAGAATGTTGCGGACGGTGTCGGAAGGCTGTGCGCCTTTCTTCATCCAGTCAATTGCCTTTTCAGCATCAACCTTTACGGTTTCCGGCTCTGTAGTCGGATCGAAATATCCCAGTGTATCAATGACACGGCCATCACGCGGACTTCTGGAGTCAGCCGCAACGATACGATATCTCGGAGCCTTCTTGGCACCCATACGGGTCAGTCTCAGTTTAACTGCCATTTTCTTTTCCTCCTAACGAACGTTTCCTATTATCACAGAACAAAAAAAGACTGTCAAGCATTTTTACTTGACAGCTTATTGTTTTCAGAGAATAACGGAATCACCCTTCTTAACGGCACCCGGTGCCTTGAAGGTAATGGCCTGATCTTTCGGATCGGTAATGATCAGCATGGTCGAAGTGTCATAGGTCTTCGCAAGCTTGGCGAAATCTGCAGTAACAATCGGATCACCGGCTCTGACCGTATCACCCTGCCGTTTCTTGTGCAGGGTAAAGCCATCCCCTTTGGCATTGACGGTTTCAATGCCGATATGAACCAGTACTTCCACGCCATTTGCCATCGTCACGCCAAATGCATGACCGGTCGGAAATAGCACAGACAGCGTGCCGTTCACCGGGGAACAGAGCGTTACCTTCTCTTCCGGGAAACGGAATGCGATGCCATCGCCCATCATCTTTTCCGCAAAAACCGGGTCGCTGACAGTGCTGATGTCGATCTGTTCTCCATCTGCCAGAGCAACGATTGCCTCGTCACCTACCTGAATGGTGTTTTCAGGCTCATTATCTTTCTTCTTAAATAAATCAAAAAATCCCATAACTCTTTTTCTCCTGCTTAAATTATGCACAAATTTCGTTTTGTCTTTCAATTTTCTTTTGTGAAATATTTTGAAAAAAAGCCCCTGCATCTGCAGGAGCACCTGAATCAGAATTTAAATGGATTTTTTCCAGGCTTGCCATAGCGCATCTGCGGGTTGGCACGCATCTGTTCTTCCATACCGCCCATCATGCGTTCCAGGTTTTCCTCATTCAGTGAACCGTTTCGCTGCATGGATCCGATAGCCCCCATCATCTTCTTCATTTTCTCAAACTGGTTGATGAGACGGTTGACTTCCGTAACCGTTGTGCCGGAACCCTTGGCAACACGCTTCTTCATGGAGCCACGCATGCGGGACGGATCGATGCGTTCTTCCTTCGTCATGGACTGGATGATTGCCTTTGTCTTTTTCAGAGAATCACTCGCCTTGGCTTCATCGATCATCGGTGCAAACTGACTGTAACCCGGCAGCATCTTTAAGATGCCGCTGAGCGGGCCAAGCTTCTGGAACTGTTCCAGCTGCGACAGCATGTCATCCATCGTGAAGACGCCTTCCAGCATGCGTTTGGCTGAGCGCTCCGCCTCTTCCATGTCCATCTTTTCCTGTGCTTTTTCGACAAGTGAGACGACATCGCCCATGCCAAGGATGCGGTCTGCCATACGGGATGGATAGAAGGCATCCATGTCTTCAATCTTTTCGCCCTCACCGACAAACTTGACGGGCAGGCCGGTAATCGCCTTGACGGAAAGAACACCGCCGCCGCGGCTGTCACCGTCAAACTTCGTGACGACAAGGCCTGTCAACGGAAGCTGTTCGGAGAATGAACGGGCAACGTTGACAATATCCTGACCAGTCATGGCGTCTACCGTAAGCAGGATCTCATCCGGATGAACGGCTTCATTGATATCCGCCAGTTCTTTCATCAGCTCTTCATCAATATGGAGACGACCCGCGGTATCGATGAATACGGTGTCATAGCCCTTGGCCTGTGCGTATTCCACGCCTTCCTTGACCGTTGTCAGGGCATCGACTTCCGTGCCTTTGGAGAATACTTCTGTATCGATTTCGTTACCCAGCGTCTTTAACTGATCGATTGCGGCTGGACGGATAATATCCGCCGCAATCAGCATCGGCTTCCGGTTGTATTTGGTTTTGCACAAACGGGCAATCTTGGCGACACTGGTAGTTTTACCGGTACCCTGAAGACCAACCATCATGATGATGGTCATGCCGTGTTCCTTGAACTTCAGTTCTGCCTGTTCTTCGCCAAGCAGCGTGATGATTTCGTCATGGACGATCTTGACGAGCATCTCACCCGGCTCAACCGAGTTCAGTACATCCTCGCCGCGGGCCTTTTCCCGTACGCTGTTTAAGAAGTCCTTTACAACGCGATAGTTTACATCCGCTTCCAGAAGTGCAAGACGCACCTCCTTCAGCATATCCTCCATGTTGGCATCGCTCAGCTTGCCTTTGCCGGCGATGTTGCGCATGGTTTTATTCAGTCGTTCACTCAGTGAATCAAATGCCATAGCTGTTCACTCCTTTATTACCATCGCTATTCTAGCAAAAAAACGAACGGTCCGGATACCGTTCGCTTCCGATTACGCTTATGCGGCTGTCAGTCCGCGCAGGTAGTCAATGGATTCTGCCACGATTTCGCAGAAGTAGAACTCCCGGTCCTCCTTCTGGACAAGCTTTCCGCTTAACCGTCCCCGGACCGCAATCATACTTCCGGGCTTGCACAGGTTGGCGGCTGTTTCCGCCTCTCCCCGCCATACCGTGACATTGAAGAGATCCGAGGAATAATTTCCATCCTCATCCCGGAAGTTCCGGTCACTCTCCAGAATCAGATTCGTCAGCAGCTTTCCCTTCGCGGTTTTTCGCACTTCCGGAATCTCCTTGACTCTGCCGACTATGACACATTGGTTCATCGTTGTTCCTCCTTCGTGAACCCATTATTTCAAAGCGTTCAGCCCTGCGCAAACCAGTGGTTTTTGGCATTTTAGCACCAAAAAACCAAAAACCTACTAGAGATTTTTGGCATTTTCGCGGTCTGGAACCAAATTTATACAACTGAACGAATTTAATGAAATTTCCTGTACGGTTTTCAGGCAGAACTTTGGATCAAGCGATTCAACGATCTCACATTCTTCAAAAATCGTGATGCCGCGAACCATTCCCCGGGACCAGCTGCTGATCATATCCATGGGATTATCCATGACCCGGATGATCGATCCGATCATGCGCCGTTTCATCTGCTGGAGGGACTCCTCCAGGATCGGCTTCTGTTTCATCTGTTCCAGCTGCTGTTTTACAAACGCATAGATGCGCTGGCTGTCGGCGGATTCATCTTGGAAGTACAGGAACGAACAATCCATGGAACAATCGATGTCATAGCCGAAGTAGGGCGTGATCTGCTCGGTATCGATCCAGGACTGATACTCCGGATTGATCGGTGAGAAGCGGGCTTCCAGGGAAAGCCGCAGTGCCCATTCCCGCTTCAGCTGACTGCTGTAGGACTCTTCCAGCACCGGCAGCTTGAAGCAGACGGCGCAGCGCGGGTGTTCAATCGCCATCGGGACGTTAACAAGCGGTTCATAAACCGCTTCCGGTTCCGGTTCAATCACCCGTTCCACCGCGATCTGTTCCCCAAAGGATTTATGACTCTGGTTTTCTTCCACCAGCTCAATAATGCGGCGCGGTTCCTGCGGCGTGATCGCAAGCAGCGTCATCCGTGAAGGATGATAGTTTCTGGCATAGGTGCGTTCCAGCTCGGATTTTGTGATCGCCCGAATGGACGATTCGGTACCGACGATATCATCGCGGATCGGATGCGACTGATAGACTGCCTTCATCGCTTCATAAAACAGGCGGGAGTCCGGATCCTGGCGGTACATGGCCAGCTCTTCCAGAATGATCTTCTGTTCCCGGGCAACAGACTCTTCGGTAATCGAGAGCTGCTGTACAAAATCCAGCAGCAGATTCAATGGCTTTTGGATATCCTGGGCTGGCGTCGTAAAGAAATAGGACGTCATGTCATAGGACGTTGACGCATTGACATTGGCTCCGAGCCGGTTGAATTCCATCATGACATCGTCATGATCCGATTCAAACAGTTTATGTTCGAGAAAATGCGCTACGCCAGAGGGCGATTGATACAGTGTCCCGGATGCGTCTTTCTGAATATGGTCCAGATTCCCAAACGGAGTCATGAGCAGAAAAGAACTCGTAAAGAACTGCGGTTTATGAAACAGCACCAGACGCAGTCCGTTTTTACAGGTATATTCCTCCCAGCATTCGCGAAACCGCTCATTCTGTTTCATCTGCTATTCCTCCCTGCTGTACGATTGCGACAGTCCGCAGCGTCAATGCCGCAAACCGCTTCTGTATATCTTCCTTTTTTACCGCTTGATAGCGTTTTGTCAGTGCATCAAAATCCGGTGTTGTCGGCACCAGTGCCCGCCGGTAGTAAGCTACCAGCAGGGCATCTGCAATATCCTGCGCACTGCGCACGGAATTGACCGTCATCTTGCGGGCCGCTTCCAGCAGCTCCGCTTCAAACTTACCCTGCTTCATATCCTCAATCAGACTGAGAATGCTGGTGCGTATTTCATCGATTGCCTCACGGCGCCCCGCGGCACTGACCCGCAGGATCCCGTCAAACGGCATAACGCGGGAATCAATGGAATAGCATAAGCCTTTCTCCTCCCGGACCTTCTGAAACAGAAGGCTTACCGGCAGCGAGCCAAAGACACCGTTTCCAAGCAACAAAGCCGGCATGTCTTCATCCCCGGCATGACATGCGGTTTCAAACAACATGACAATATGGCTTTGCGGAATATCCTTTTCAATCACCACTTCCCGGTCATTGCCATGCATGACATCGGAAATCGGGACGCGGATGGAGCGCGGCTTAAACGGAAACTTTTCCCGCACGAGCCGGCGTGTTGTTTCAACATCCACATTGCCCAGTACCTGAATATCAATGCGGGCATGTGTTAGCACATAGCTCCAGAATTCTGCACAGCTTTGCGGTGTGAGCGTCTTCAGCGCACTGATCTCCGGAAGTACGCGGCGTGAGATCGCTCCGCCGTAGTTTCTGGATGCGGTTTCGGCGCAAAGAAAAAACGGATCATCCAGGCATTCCTGAATACCGATCATGGCCTGATCCATGCATTCATGAAAGACGGAATCCGCAAATGCGCCCTGTTCAAAACGCGGCCGGAAAATAAACTCCGCCAGCATATCCATCATTTCTTCCAGCTGTCTGGTGCTGTGATCAAAGGATTCAATACCGCTGATGGAAAAACGAAGCCGGTCGGCACAGCCGAATGGCTCATTGGTAATATTCAGTGATGCCCCATATAAATGATCCAGCTGACGCAGCACCGCCTGCTTGGTCGGATACTTCATACAGGAATCTGCCAGTAAATACGAAAGCAGATAACTGGCCGGCGTATTCTCGGTACGAAGCGGCCAGAGAAATGACACAACAATCGTATTGGTCTTGAACTTGGACAGCGAATGGATGTGAATATGTCTTCCCTCCGCTGAAAATGTCTCCATCATGAAGAAACCTCCGCCTGCCTATTATACAGTTTTGCGGAGGTTATTTCTTTTTTCTGCCTGGATTTCTGCTTTTGCCTGTTTCAGATCTTCCGTCCATTTGCAGGTACCATGGCATTCCCCACAGTCCCCTTTGCACTGATCCAGGCCATTGCGCAGAAGATACCGGATATCCAAAATCACAAGCACGACAAGCAGTGCCGCTACAATAAATGTTCCCAGATTCATAATTACGCCTCGCAGTACTATCATGGCGGAAATTGTTCCAGAATTCAATTAGTTTGCACTAACTTTTATACAAAAGAAAGAGAAGGCTGCCCTTCCCTAACTTTCTTTCTTGAGGTATACATCTCTGGGTTTGGAGCCCTGCGCGGGACCAATCACCCCTTTTTCCTCGAGCAAATCGATCATGCGGGCTGCCCGGTTGTAGCCGATGCCAAACCGGCGCTGCAGCAGCGAGGTCGATGCCTTCTGAACATCAACGACATATTCCTTGACTTCCTCAAAGAGCGGATCCTCCGCCGCCCCGGCTACGCCGCCGATCCCGCCTTCTCCATCATTTACGCCTTCCAGGCGAATGAAGGAGTCATCGTACATCGGAACTGCTTCCGCGGAAACATAATCCGTGATCCGTTTGACTTCATCATCCGTGATGAAGACACCCTGCACACGGGTCGGATTGGATACGCCGATCGGCATATACAGCATGTCACCGTTGCCAAGCAGGCGCTCCGCGCCAACATGATCGAGAATCGTACGTGAGTCGATTCCGGAAGAAACTGCGAATGCGATGCGGCTTGGAATATTGGCTTTGATTACGCCGGTAATAACATCCGTTGACGGACGCTGGGTTGCGATGATGAGGTGGATGCCCGCAGCACGTGCCAGCTGGGTAATCCGCTGGATGGAGCCTTCCACTTCTTTTCCTGCCACATTCATGAGGTCTGCCATCTCATCGACAATCACAACGATATACGGCATTTTCTTCGGAGACGGACTGCCGTCTTCCTGGGTCGGTCCCATCGTGGAAACCATCTTGTTAAAGCCCTGGATGTTTCGTACGCCTGCCTTGGCAAAGGCATCGTAGCGTTCATCCATGATCTTGACGATTACCTTCAGGGCGTTGCTGGCCTGATTTGGATCATTGATAACCGGACCGATCAGGTGCGGTACCTTCTGGTATGGTGTAAATTCAACTTTCTTCGGGTCAACGAGAAGCAGCTTGACGTCATCCGGTTTGGTCCGCATCAGAATCGATGTGATGATGGAATTCATGCATACCGACTTACCGGAACCGGTCGCACCGGCAATCAGCAGATGCGGCATCTTGTCGAGACGGCAGGTTACGACATTGCCAAGCAGATCTTTGCCAAGCAGGATCACAAGCGGCTGATCCTGATCCCCATCCGGCAGATTATTGAAGAGCTCCTTCATCTTGACCGGGGTTGCTTTCTGGTTCGGAATTTCGACACCGACCGCGTTGCGGCCCGGAATCGGCGCTTCAATACGCACATCTCTTACCGCCAGCTGCATCTTGATATCATCTGCCAGGCCAAGAATACGGGATACCTTGACGTTGGCATCCGGACGGATCTCGAACTTGGTTACGGAAGGTCCGATATGCGTATCGATCAGGCGTGCTTCAATATCGAAATTGCGCAGCGCCTGAATCAGCAGTTCGCCCTTTTCAGCCGCGGCCCTTTCGTTGACATCATCCCGGGAACGGGGCGGAATCGGATCCAGCAGCGTGGTCTTCGGGAGACGGTACGGATGATTGGACCGTCTGGACCGCGGCGTACTGTCCGCTTCCTGGGCCATTGGCGCAGGTTTCACCGGTTCCTGAGGCTCATCGCCATAGTCCGGATAGGAATCATAGGATTCCGGCTGTTCATAATGCACACGCGGTTCCTCGTACTGCTCCACCGGCGGTTCATAGACCGGGGCAGCCTGTACAGCTGGCTGGATGACCGTCTGTGGCTGAACGGTATTGTCAAACAGGTCATCGACGGTCATAAACCGGGCCCGTTTGGCTGGTGGTTCCTCCTCCTGCGGTTCACTGTCTGTTCGCCAGGAGGTCGCATAGTCCTCTCCCGCCGGCTTTGAATCAGCCAGCAGTCCCATTCTTCCGGCAGAGCCTTCCTCATAGAAACCGGAAATCGGCTCTGGCGTATCATCCTCTTCTTCATAGGATGCGATCGGCTGTACCGGAATTGGGGATGTTCCTTCATCCGCTTCAATCATCCGGATGGTAGGCTGGTGGGAAACCGATGGAAGTTCCTTTACCGGTTCGATCATCTCCGGTTCAAACGGATGCTCGTCATAGATTTCCTCCGGCTCGTAGGTATCTTCCTCCTCGTCCTCTTCCTCTTCGTCTTCTTCCTCATCATCCTCATCCCGGGTGGACAGATAGGTCCATACGGTGCGGAATGCCTGTTTGTATACATCCAGGTTTACAAGGAGGAGCGCCGCGACAATAAACAGCACAATGATGACCAGAATCGTACCTGTCCGGTCGATCAGCGCGGATGTCAGGGAATACAGCAGTGCGCCAAGAATGCCGCCTGCCACTTCCGCTGCCGGCTGATCGGAAAAGAACGATCCGATATTGGCGACATAGTCGCGTATGATCTCGAACCCTTTCAGATTTTTCGGCGTATCCGCATACGCGCACATCAAAAGAACAGCAGCGATGATGCAGATAATGGCAATCGGATTCTTGGAGGAAGTATTTCCATCCCTCCGGTTGATCATGGTGATCAGGATCTGAATCACGATCGCAGCCAGGATCACATAATAGAATTTACCGAACAGGAACCGGCAGAACCGGCTCAGGTAAACTCCGACTACTCCCATCTGCATATATGCGACAACGGTGATGGCACCGATAATGACAATGCCGATCCATTCTTTCAGTTCGCTGTCCGCAGCTTCTTCTGCTTTTGTTTTACGTTTTGTCTGTTGTTTTCTTACTGGTTTTTTCTTTTTCGTCATCTGAGTTATTTTAGCACGAGTTGTTTCGGGTTATTTCTTTGCCTGAATCTGATCAAGCACGGCTGAGAATTCGGCAATCAGCGCGATACTGATGAGAATTCCGCCTAATATATCGGTAAACCAATGAACGCCGGAGAGAAATCTGCCGCCAACGATCACGATCATATTGATGATGCAGAGGACATGCAGGACTTTGACTGCAGTCTGGTTTTTGACGTATCGGTCAACGAGAAGGTACGCACTGCCCATGACCGTGCATCCTAACATGGAATGGGAAGACGGGAAGGACGATTCCGGCAGTACCTCCCCCGGCATGATCACCGGCCGATAGTTGATTGCCACTTTGTTGAAGAATACATACAGGAAGCCAAGAATCACATACAGGCCGCCCAGCACCAACAG
>JAFWJY010000265.1 GCA_017514525.1 Solobacterium sp.
AGTTCATGACCTATATGGAAACAGCACGTGATTCTACAGATAACAAGTTTGAGAAACTAGTTGAAGTGTTTTCATAACCCATAAAGAAAGCGATGCGATTACTCCGGCACATCCATGCCATACTGTGAGTGATCTCATCGCTTTATTATTTACCCGTGTGAACTGTAACTTTCCGGCAATATGCATTCCATTCGTCAATACCTGCATATGCAGATCTGGACTGAGCTGACGGACCATCGCAAGCGTTGCGCTGCTGAAGGAAATGAACACGGTAACCCCGTTTTCAAGCAGACATGCTGCCACATTGCCAATAAAATGATAAGAAGATATCGGTTGTCCCAGACTGGCAGATTGGATGCTTTCTTTTATACGTTCGGTAGATTGAACTCCGCTGCGGCTGCCAGTCTGTCATACAATATAGTTACATACGAAAAGAAACGCTGTATGAGCGAAAAGCAGGAAGGGCTGATTGTGGATTTCATCCTGTATCGCATTGCGTTTTCCAGAATTGATACGATCGTTACGACAACTGCTGTGCTGACAGTGGGCGCACCCGCAATCTGTTTCTTGCATCGGTTGTTCTGTCAGTTTTATCTGAATATGACCCGTACTGGAGTGTGGCTCCGCGATTCTGAAACGACCGGTCCAACTGACTCATCAACGGTCCCAAAGGGGCTTCATGCAAGTTAATATGGAGGTGGAATATGACCAATAACTACATCGGCTTTTGCGGACTGAACTGTGAAACATGCGAAGCACGGATTGCAACGATCAAGGATGATGACGCACTGCGTGAAAAGGTTGCGGCACTCTGGTCAAAACTGAATGGCGTGGAAATCACACCGGAAATGATCAACTGTGTTGGATGCCGGTTGGATGGCGTAAAAACCCCTTACTGTGAGTCGCTTTGCCCGATCCGGCAGTGTGCGCTGGAGCGGAACATGGAAACCTGCGGTGCTTGTGGGGATGTGCGTACCTGTGGAAAGGTCGCAGCGATTCTCGGCACAAACGAGGAAGCCCGGAAAAACCTGAACTTCTGAAAAGAAAAGCCCGCTCAAGTTCGAGCAGGCTTTCTTAAGCAGGGGTGGAGAGAATCGAACTCCCATCAGCGGTTTTGGAGACCGATGTACTGCCATTGTACGACACCCCTAAAAATAAAATGGTGACGCGTACGGGATTCGAACCCGTGAATGCCGCCGTGAAAGGGCGGTGTGTTAAGCCACTTCACCAACGCGCCATCAGCTTTTAGATATTACCACACTCATTTTTAAAAAACAATACAAAATTGACTTTTTAATTTCCCAAGAAATAGATACATATTACGTTATAATAAGCAGGAATAAAAACGGGGGTTAACCATGGCAAAAAAGAAGAAGAAAAAAAGCGGGATGAGCCTTCTTGCTCTGGTGCTTTTATGCATATTGACTGCAGCAATCGCGTTGTTGGCAACAGAGTACTTCTATATGAAGGAAAAGTACGCCGGTTCAGCGGTTGCGTACAGCCACGAGCAGATCCGTGATCTCGATGTAGACTCAATGGAATACAAAATCGTGAAATTGTTCTATACCGAAGATCAGCTGGAAAACATTCGTGACAATACGGTATCCGTGGATGAGACGGCACAGACAACTGCAGGCAATGCGCAGCAGGGTAAAGACATTGAAATCGTTCCGATTCACGGCAGTACCTATGAAGGCTATATGATGCTGGTGCATAATCCTTCCGATATATCAGTTGCGGTCAATCCGTATCTTGGATCCGGTGCCGCAGCACCATCTCTGGATGAATATGTCAGCATGTATCATGCGCTTGCCGGTATTAACGGCGGCGGCTTCCAGGATGACGGCGGTCATGGGAATGGTTCCATTCCGCAGGGCGTTGTAATTCATGAAGGCAAGCTGGTATATGGCAATGCCAATACATACCTGGGTATGGTCGGCATCACAAAGGACGGAAAGCTGTTCTGCGCGAATGCGACAGGTAATGAATGCCTGGAATGGGGCGTACAGGAAGCTGTTACATTCGGACCGGTATTCATTAACAACTATCAGGTTGTATTTAAGGAAGGAACAGATAATTTGGGCATGCTGAACCCGCGTACTGCGATCGGTCAGCGTTCTGACGGTACATTCATGCTGCTGGTCATTGACGGACGCGGTCCGACAAGCTTTGGCGCATTATATGAGGATGTCATCAAGATCTTCCAGGAAAATGATGCGGTTAATGCCGCAAATCTGGACGGCGGTAACTCTTCCGCGATGATTTATGACGGTAATTATGTGAACACACCGGTTTCCATGTATGGTTCCAGAAACCTTCCGACTGTGTTCCTTGTAAAGGGGGATAACTGATATGCGGATCAAAACAGGAATCGGTATAGCCGTAATCGCCCTTGTGGCAGGCGGTCTTGGCTTTGCGGGTTATACGCGCATCAATAATGCCAAAAAGGAATTTGCAGAAGCGGAAGCAGCGCTTCCGGAATCCGCAATCTCCACTTATTTCGGACATATTCGGGCAAAGGACTTCGATGGAATCTATGAGGATTCCATGAAAGTAAGCCCGCACATCAACTCCAAGGAAGATTATATTTCCAAGCTGGAGGAAATCTATCAGGGTGTAGATACATCTGATATTGAATACACCAGTCTGGATAATACGGATGGCTCCAAGGATTACAAACTGTATTACAACAAGCAGTATCTGGCGACATTGAAGCTGATCAAATCAACGGATGGCAAATGGCTGGCATCCACAGTGTTCAGCGGCGACAAGGACTATGTGATTGAAGTTCCTGTGGGACTGTCCATCACCGTCAATGGCGTACCGATTGATTCCACGTATCTGATTGCGCAGGACAAAGTCGCCAGCAACTTCTCCGGTATGAGAGATCAGAGTGAAGCACCGCGTGTCGATATCTATGAATTGAAGAATCTGCTTGGCGAGCCGACGGTTGAAGTAACAGGCGAAAGCGGATATGGAACGCTGAAGGATGTTCTGACCGGACATATTCTGGTTGGAAAAACCGCAACGGATTCCTCCCTGGCGCAGACGATGATCGAAGATGCGGAGATCTGCGCAAAATGGCCGGCTCAGGAAGCGAGCCTTGGTCAGGTTGGAGCGATTTCCATTATCAACAGCGATTGGTATTCCAGAGTGTCCGGTGTCCAGAATCAGTGGTTCACGGCACACGGCACAAGCAGCTTTACAAATCAGAATGCATTCAACATCATTCAGCAGAGTGATGACTCCATGGTTGGATTCGTGACATTTGATTATTATGCCAGCAACGGGGAAGTATCCCGTACCTGGAATGGCGGTTACCAGATGACCTTCCTCAATGTTGGCGGCGTCTGGAAGATTGCCGGTATGGCAATTGATAATGAAATGAATCCGAACAAGGTTACACCGCTTCAGGATTAAATACGAAAGGGCGAAAGCCCTTTTTTGAAGCACAAAACCATGTGCTAGAATGAACAGAGATTTAAAGGAAGGAAACAGCTTTACATGATGAAACAACCAGTTCGAACCAACATTTCGGACTTTATAAAATCAACCATGGGTTCCCAGTTTGTGATACCGGTATACCAGCGTAATTACACCTGGAATCCGGATGGTGAAACGGCCCGGTTCATGGATGATATTGAAGACCTGCTCAGACACCGGGATGCCTCGCATTTTCTCGGGATTCTGATTTACAAGGAATATGAACGCTCAGCCATGTACAAGGAAATCAGCATTGTGGATGGACAGCAGCGATTAACGACTTCATTTCTGTTCCTGGTATCCCTGAAACGGCTCGCGATGGAAAACAAAGACCGGGAAACCGCGGGCATGATTGAGGACTTTTATCTTTACAACCGTCATGCGACAGCGGATGCCAGAAACCGGCTGAAGCCGACCAGCATGGATGACGATACCTATGAACGCCTGATTTATGGAACAAAGAAGGACCTGACCCGCAGAGATCGGGAAAGCAATGTCTACCGGAACTATGAAGCGATCTATCAGCGGATCAGTGAACTTTCCAAAAAGTATAAGCTTCTGGAAATCCTGGATACGCTCAGCCGGATGGATGTACTTGCATTCCCGCTCAGTGAAGCAGATGATGTGCAGCAGATTTTTGAATCGATCAACTCGACCGGTGCACCGTTAACCTCTGCGGATCTGATTCGAAACTATATTCTGATGAATGATCCGGGTGATGTACAGGAGCGCAATTACCGCCTTTACTGGAGACCATTGGAAGAATACTATCCGCAAAGCCGTAAACTGGAGGAATTCTTCCGCATTTATCTTGCCTGCAAGACTTACAGTTTTTTAAGCAAGCGGGATGTCTATGACGGGTTTAAGGCGTTCTGGAACGCGTCGACCATCTCCCATGAAGAGCGCCTGCAGGAAATCAACCGCTACGCCCGCTATTACTCTGCTATCTATAATAGCAGCAGTGAAGATGAAGGAATTGAAAAAGTACTGCGGGAGTTCCGGCGGAACGAATCCCGCATTCCGGCTCCATTTCTGATTGAGATGTATCATCTGTTTGACGATGAGAAAATCGATGCCAAAACGTTTGTGAATCAAATCCGGCTGATTGACTCCTATCTGACCCGCAGAGCGCTATGCGGCATCGATAATGGCTCGTTGAGCCGGTATTTCCCGCAGCTGCTGCGTTCGGTCATGAACAGCTGGCGCAAGAAACACCGGAATATTCATGAGATCACAAAAGTGTTTCTCATCAACTACAACAAAGGCAAGTCACTGGCCATGCCGACAGATGCCCAGCTGCGCACGCGCCTGCGGGAAATCAACGCATACGCACTGCCATGTATCCGCCCGGTGCTCGAACGCATTGAACACTATGGCGCTACCGCAGAAGTGGATACCAGTGAGCTGAACATTGAACACATCATGCCTCAGCATCCAAATAACTGGTGGAAGCGCAGCTGCGGAGCAGCAGACGATGATGAATATACATTCTATGCAAATCTCATCGGCAATCTGACGCTGTGTGCGGAATATGACAACACCCGTATGGGGAATCAGGGCTTTGACTTCAAAAAGAGCATCCTGCGCAAAACCCAGCATATTCGCATGAATACTGCACTGCTGAATAAAGAAACCTGGACAATACAGGATATTCTGAATCGCTGTGACCGTCTGTCACGGACGATCATCGATATTTATCCATACCAGGGTGGTGTGGATACCACCGGGGATGAGCGGGATGATGACATCATTCTGCTCACTACGCCGAATGTAAATGTACGCGCGCTTTACGTAAATCCGCAGTGCATTGAAATTCTTGCCGGTTCGACGATGAAACCGTATGGAGAAAAAGAAATGAAAACCATGCGGACGCTGTACCGGGATATGACAGAAAAAGGAATCCTTTTTGAAGATGCCAACGGACTAGTTCAGTTTGACAAAAACTTCCGATTCTCTGATCTGAATTCCGCAGCGCAGTTTCTGCTGCACCGCGGCGGTGACAATACACAGGCTTGGACACGTGAAAACGGACAGGTCTTCCTGCAGAAAAAAGCCCCGGCTGAAATACCAAAGAAACCGGAAGAAAAGCCGAAACCAAAGAAGGATACAACCGGGCAGAAGCGCCGGTCTTCAAGATCAGGAAACGGCGTTCGGAAACAGGCCAAGCCGGATCCGAAAAAACAGGAACCCGGAAAGAAGAAGCCGAAAACGGAACAGCATTCACAGCCGTCCAAGAAATCCGCGCCAAAAAAGGAAGCTGCTGAACAAAAACCGTCCGTAAAAACGACATCTTCAAAAGCTGAGGTGCGTACATATCGCGCCGGCGATAAATCGCATGCGGATTTAAAGCCGCAGAAGGTAACGAAAGAAGAAAAGAAACAGGGCTTTTTCCGAACCCTGTTTCGCAAAACATCAGAGTGAATAGTATTCCTTGTAGGTATGGAATGCGGAAGGAACTGCAAATTTCTGCAGTTCTTTTTTTGAAAGCAGCAGGAAGTC
>JAFWJY010000266.1 GCA_017514525.1 Solobacterium sp.
TAAATGATCCGGATTCACGGAGGTATCTGCGATTTCCTGCAGATTCTCAAGATTCGCACATTCACTGCCAAAGGAGATATAGTCCACTCCCGCCAGCTTCATTAACGATACCGCACCATGAGCAAACCAGGTGGCAGACTGGGTGGAATAGATGTACGGAAGGGCAATTACAATATCGACACCGTTTTGAACCGCTGTGACTGCACGCCGTACTTTGTCTGCGACTGCCGGCTCTCCACGCTGTACAAAATCACCGGACATAACTGCCAGAATCACATCACAGCCAGTCAGTTTTCTGGTTTCCTCAATGTGATATTTATGCCCGTTATGAAACGGGTTGTACTCTGCCGCAATACCGCATACCTTCATCAGTTTTACCTCTTTGTTTCTTATCGCCAACATTATATATTAGATGCAGGAGATAATTCTTATGATCAGGCTTGCATATAATGTATTTCGTCCCGAAGGGGAAGTAAAAGGCGCTGTTGCGGTGGTTCATGGCATGGCGGAACACCGGAAGCGCTATGCGGTATTTGCACAGTATCTTGCGGATCATGGCTATGGCGTTATTACCTATGATCTGCCAGGCCATGGTGAATCCGCAACGGAAGAGAAAGGCTATTTTGGAGATGAAGGCTGGAAGGGGATGATCCACAGTGCCGTTCGCGCTGTCAATCGTGCCAAGAAGGAATTCCCGGATGTGCCGGTCGCACTGTTTGGACATTCCATGGGTTCCATGATTGCCCGCTGTTATATACAGGAACATGATGATGAAATCAACGGACTGATCCTGACAGGAGCTCCAAACTGGCAGCGTGCAACTAGCGCCGGCATAGCACTGGGAAAGCAGATTCGCGGCGTACGCGGCAAAAAGGGGTTTTCCAAACTGATGGACCGTCTTGTTACGGGGAACTTCAATACCTCGGTAACGGATCCGAAAACGGAGGTGGACTGGCTTTCGTATGATGAAGAAAACGTCAAAAAGTATATCGATGACCCGGACAGCGGATTCGGGTTTACGGTACAGGGGTATCTGGATGAACTGGAAGGCATGAATCAGATGCATGATGTTTCCCTTTATCAGTGCAAAAACAAAAAGATGCCGGTTGGCTTCTTTGCCGGAAAAGAAGATCCCTGCATTGGCGGTGAAAAGGGATTTGCGGATTCCGTCAATACAATCAAGCAGGTAGGCTATAAGCGGGTTTCAACCAGATTGTACCCGCACATGCGCCATGAAATCCTGAATGAAACAGATAATCAGCGGGTCTTTAAGGATATCGTGCGCTGGCTGGACAGCAATCTTAAAACTGCTAATTAATTCCAAATAACACATATTTCGTGACAAGAGCGGCAATACTGCAGAAATTGCGATGATTGCCGCTTTTTTTTCATTTCGTCTCAACTCGTCAAACCACAATACGTAAATTTGACGAGAAAAAAGGCTTTTCTTCATCTGGCCAACAGGGTACAATTATTTCTATAGCAGGGTAATTACCAGTTTGGTGAATTGCCCATAGGTATCTCATTCTCGGATTAACAATCGCATTGTATTACCGCATAACAGGCTTTGAGGAATTCCAATGTATTTGTGTGGCGATTCCTTTCGGCCAACAGTTCAAAGCTTAAAGCTTGGAATACGATTTATGTTCTACGAGTTCACCAAGTCAGCAATCTGTCCTAATTAGTAAGTCACCTTCATCTGACCAGGAGGTTGAGCAAATGAAGAAAAGAAGACAATTATTTTCCATCTTACTCAGCGTTTTACTTACCGCGGCGATGTGTTTATCCAATGGCGTTTACTCTGTTTATGCCATAGATGACGAACTACCAGAAGAAACTGGTGATCAGACACCTCTTTCTGAGGTGTCTGAAGAAACAGAAACTTCTGGCAGTGAAGAAACAGATCCAGAACAAATGGAAGAATCCGCTGACAATACGGAAACACAATTCTTGGAATCTGATCAGCAGGAATCTGCCCCGGCTATAGATCAGGAAATACAGGATGCTTCCGATACAGAGTTGTTTCCGGCATTTAGTCGAAGCCAATCAATTGATGGAGTTGTTGTTACAGTGAAGGCTCCGGAAGGAGTTTTCCCATGTAACGCAGAACTTTCCGTTGCGAAAGTCAGCACTACTACACAACAGGAAGTGAATCAGGCTATTGCGCAGGTTCGCTCCGATGAGAAAAATGTAGTGGAATCCTATACGTTTGATATCAAGATTCTGGATGACGAAGGACAGGAAATCCAACCGGCAGACGGAAACAAAGTTTCTGTTTCATTTCAGCTGGCTGCAGCTGAAAATACCAATCTTGAGACCAATGTTTATCACGTTTCCGATTCAGAAGAAACGATTGCGGCAGAATCTGTCACAAAACTAGATCCTGTAGAAGAGACAGGGGATATTGTGACCGTAGAAACGGATGGTTTTTCCATTTATACCGTCGAGTTTACCTATGGCAGTCTGGAATATGTTTTGGCAGGTGATACTTCAGTACCACTGTCAGATGTTTTAAGTGCGCTGAATCTTCAAGGAACTGTTTCCGATGTAGAGGTCAGTAATCCTTCTCTGTTCAAAGCGGAACAGAATGATGACATCTGGCTCCTTTCCGCATTGCAGCCATTCACCAGCACTGAGTGGATGAAACTCACAATTGATAGTGTTGTATATGAAGTGAAGGTCACAGACACCATTCCTGGCGAAACAGTAACAACAGAAGTTGTGATGGGTAATAATGAAGAAAAGTCTGGCGATTTTACAATCAGTACAAATGGTGTGGTCCGTGGACCAGATAATGGAACTTCTACTATTAAAGACGGCACGATTA
>JAFWJY010000267.1 GCA_017514525.1 Solobacterium sp.
AAATATCGTTTTTGTTGTCGGAAGAAAATGTGCTCCATTATCGAGGCAGTAATACTTCTGGACTCCGTTCGGATCCTTTCCATTCTTCTTGATGCGTTCCGAACCGCAAAAAGGGCAGCGGGTAATTGGAAAAGAATTAATCAAATCAGCTTCGTCTGTATCTCTCAGTTTTTGATGGCGCTGGGAATAATGCTTTTTTGTTTCGCTACGAATAAAAGATTGTGAAGCTGTCCGCTTCACAGAATGATCCCATGGCGTCGCCCGCCGGGATTTAGATACTATTTTACTCATGGGTGGTGGCCCATACTCAGGTAGACAACTAAGCAGGCCACCACGCACAAGTCTTAGTTGCCTACCTGAATATACTTTCTAGGTTTCCTATAAACCTCCTTCAGTATATGGGACTCAGCACACATGTGCAAATACGGCTTTTTAAAAAATGGAATGGATAGAAAATCCATTCCACTGATACCTGAACACCTGCTTCGATCCTTCACTGTGAGAATTCATCAGGGTTCTGGAGTGCTATTCAGGACCTTGATCATTTCACTGAACAAATACCAGATTGCAAGCAAATACAGCAATCCGGTCGCAACCTGCCGGATACACGTAATCTTTATATCTTTTGGTGATTCCGTACGTATGATTTTCCAAATATCATAGGCATTTTTAAACATTTGATATGCTCTGATACCACTTGCGATAATTAAACCACCAAATGCGATAACAACGAATGCTTGCTTCATAGTAGATTTCCTTTCTGTCTGTAACCCGGAATCACTTCATTGGGATGTTGTTTCGCTGCAGAATTTCCTGCACTTCGCGGTGCAGCTGATTTTCAATATCACCGCGTTCCAGTTCTTTTACCTCTGCCGTAATGCGACATGCCATCCGGCTGCCGGAGAACGAAAGGATACCCGCAAAGTATGGATCTCCGATAATCTGAGGGAACTTCTGTTTCAGCTTCGGCAGCTCCTCCTTGAATACCTTTTCCACCTCTTCAATCGACGTAGTTACCGGTATCGTAAAGTTGACTGTCGCAAAGCTGTTGCGCATCGTCATGTTTACAACATTATTGATATCGTGATTGTTGATGATCTTGACGTTTTTATCCCAGCTGATCAGCTTTGTGGTACGCAGACCAATTTCTTTGACCATGCCGCGGTAACCGCCAATTTCAACAATATCGCCAACCTGGAATTCTCCCTCAAAAATGATGAAGATACCAGCAACGATATCTGTAATCAGGCTCTTTGCGCCAAAACCGATGATCAGAGAGAGGAATCCTACGGTAGCGCTTAAGGCACGTACATCAACGCCTAGATAGCCAAGCGATACATATGCGACGCCGATTGTTACGGTGTATTCAATACAGCTGCGAATCAGATGGCAGATGGTTTCCGCCCGGGCTGTTAATGTCGAGGCCAGAAGATTCAGAATTTCCTTGATAATTGTTACAGCCACGATCGCAATAATGATCATGATCAGAATCGCGGATACTGAGAAGATATTGATGCCTCTTGGCCAGTTGCCCTCCTGGATGTATTCGAGGATGGAATTATTGCTGAATATTTCCTTTCGGAATACCAGCAGTACGGTGCTGACAACCGTGATGAGCAGTAACACACGGGAGATGATAACTTCCAGCCGTTCTTCTGCTTTCATGAATGCCCAGCGGCGTCTGACATCGCGGATCAGTGGGAATGCGGTTGTCGCAGGAGTGTTGTCTTTGACAACCATGTATACAACATCCTTCACATCCTCATCCGATTCCTTCTGTTTTTCCAGTTCCGGTATTTTTTCAACCGCACTCAGCTTTTCAAGCACGGTGAGAACCAGCAGTTCCAGTAATGCGACAATGACCGCATTCAGCGTGAAAACACCTCTTCCGCTGAATACCGTTTCGGTTTCCATTGCGACGTAGTGATACTGATTCTTGATGATCGCAGAAGCCGTGAAGTATGGCAGGTTCAAGATCGTGATGTATCCGGAAAAATTTCCCTTGAGATTATCTTTGGTAAATCCGTATTTTTTCGCATCCTCACCGATCATATCGTCTTGAGCTGAATAGGTAACCGTTTCGGTATCACAATCGATGATAAACACGTCGAATACATTGGAGATAACCGAGTTCCTTAATGCCGAGACAAGAGAGGATGACTCCAGTGCCTTTAACAGATTTGCCGGATAGTATACCGTCTGCAGGAATCCATCCACGCGTCCTTCCGTATCTTTCGTTGTCACACCAATGATCTGGTGTTCCTGTTTGGTAAGATCATCCGCTTCCAGTTTCCCAACTACATACGGAACACCATGACGCAGCGGATTGAATATATACGACGGGTTTTCCGGATCGGAACTGATGGAGTAGCCAACATAATCCGAATCCGTCAGTGTTTCCTTTCCATCGGAATCAAACATCATGATGTATTCATACCCGAATACCTCAGACATCTTTTTCAGCTCTTCAGGTGTACGCCGCTCCGGATAGTCACTGAAATATGCCCCAAGTATCTGCGCGGTTTTTACAGCCTGCTTATCATAGTCCTCCTGAAGGTCATGCCTGCATAGTTCACTGTCTTCGACTGTATACTTCAGATTTTCAAACGCAATTTTATAGTTTTCGATGAAATAGGAAAGACCATACAGCGTTCTGGCATAGTACGCAACACCCGCCACGATCAGCAGGGATGTGACAATCAGGGTAATACTCTTATGAACGATAACAGAGCGTGTGTTGCCACCCTCTAGCCGCTTGTATTTTTTGTCGATGCGCAGGTAATGCAGGTAAAGCGAATAGATGATCAGCAGGAAACAGGTTACGACGCTGACCGGCAGGATGACATACAGCAGTTCATCAAAGGTATTCACAAACGGTACAACGTAATACAGGTCCATATCGACTTCATCAATATGCTGCATAACCATAAATACCAGTTTGTCCCGCAGAACCTGAAGTTCAAATGCCGTGTCTGACTGGATCAGGTTTTCACCTGCGGGATTCCGCAGCACGGAAGACAGCGGTTTTCCAATACAGTCGTCATAAGGAATATTGGTGATAATTCCGTCTTCTACGACAAAGAAGAAATTATCGCCATCTTTGATATTACGTTCAATGACTTCTCTCGGGGTGTAGATATTATCCAGAAAATCCACATAATCCAGATAATTTGTACGCATGATTATGACTTTATAATCTGGCAGAACGCGATAGTAGTACTGATCGATTTCCTCCCTGCAGGTGCCTGTATCCCCTGGTTCCCGGGCGGTCTGCAGGATGCCTGTAGCGACTTCCTCATCCAGAGGTTCCGCATTACGGGCAATCAGAGTGTCGGTATTAGTGTCATACAGGTACAGGGGCGTATCTTTCAGATAGCGTTCTCCAAACGCAACGAGGCCGCTGTAGTCCGTTTCTTCCGATCCATATGCCTTTTCCAGAAAGGTAAGTCTGCTGTAGCGCCAGTTGTTATAGGTATCGGTCAGATCGGTTGTCTGTACCTGTGATTTCACAATCGACGCATACAGGCGGTCAAACTTCGTGACCATCATCGATTCTTCTTTTTCCAGCCACTGGTTCATGGCAACGGCGTAAAGGCGCAGGACAGCGAGAATCGTCAGAACAATAATCGCAATCCGGGTCGGGAAGCGTTTCGGTTTACGAGCTTTTTTTCTGTTTTTTGTTTCGTTCATTGCCATCCCCCCTTTCATCCGATTGTGATTCCATGCCGCAGCAGAATGATCTGTACTTCACTGTTCAGAATCTGTTCGGCTTCATATCGTTCATCTTCCGTTGTCTCTGCCGCAACCGTACATTCCATTGAGCCGCCGTTAAATTTATCCACACCCATGAAGAACGGTTCTTTGACAAACTGCGGATGTTTCTGTTTCAGCGGCGGAAGCTCCTGTGCGAAGATTTCCTCCAGCTGACGGATTGCGATATCCGTCGACAGCGTAAACGAAGAGAACGTCATGCTGGTATTCTTGGTGCGGTTGATGATGTTGCGCACATTGGAGTTATTCAGCAGCAGGATGTTGTTGTTTTCATCAATCAGCTTGGTTGAGTGCAGACCGATTTCCTTTACCGAGCCAATCTTTCCGTTGACGTCAATGACGTCTCCGATCTGGAATTCTGATTCAAACATCAGGAACAGACCGGCAATAATATCCTGGGTAAGATCCTGTGCGCCCATACCTACCAGCAGGGCCATAATGCTCGATGTCGCAAGCAGCGTTTCCATCTTTACGCCAAGCATCATAAATGCCACATAACCGCAGATCAGTACCGAAAGGTATTCCACTGCGCTCTTGGCCAGCCGCAGATAGGTTTCTGACTGCGGACTCGCAATGCGCATGGACAGTGTCAGAACGATCAGCGCAAAACGTACCAGCACGATCGTAACCAGAACCAGAATCAGTACCGCTGTTAAGGCAAAGATATTAAGCCCCGGCCGCCAGTTTCCATTGAGAATATAGATAATGATGGAATCATTCGATAACAGCTGATGGCGGAACAGCACCACCAGAAACAGAATGAGACCAAACATTGCCATCAGCTCGCCGATCAGTCTGGTTGTCTTTTCTTCCGCATAGAGATTTTTATTCAGAATATGATCTCTGGAAGTGCTTCGCTTTGTAATAAAATGTTTCACTTCCTCTTCGGTTGGTTCCTTCATCTTTAATTGATGCATTAACGCAGCACTAATCAGATATAAGAGGAGTGTGCCAAGGCCGATAAACGCCGCGAAGCTGATCCGGTCGCCGTATATTTTGGAAAACGGCAGTGCGACATACAGATACTTGCCATCAACGATTCTCTGGGTAATGGCATATTTTGTATCAAATACTCTGACACTTCCCGAGTAGCCTCCCTGCAGCTTTTCCTCATCAAAGCCAACATCAAGCGCATTTTCTCCATCCACAATGAAGTATGGTGAAAACAGAATCTCATGCGTCTCCGGATCAATCAGGAAATAATCATTCTGCTGGGAGTTGCACTGATAATCCAGTGTTGTTTCCAGGGAATAGGACTTCACTGCAATATCGATAGCGTCCGAGGAATACGCAGTCATCAGGAAACCATCCGGCTGACCGTCACTGGTCTGCAGCTTTGCGCCAATCAACAGGTGGCGTAAGCCGGTCAGATCATCGGTTCCAATCTCTGAGGCAAGCACCGGTGTCCCATTCAGCACCGACCAGAACTGATTGGACATGTCATTCTTGTTTTTCGAAAGGGACAGGGTAATATAATCCGCATCACTGACCAGTTCATTTCCGTTCTGATCAAACAGAATGGAATACTGTATGTCATAGTTTGTAGAAAAATCCTGCAGACGTTCTTTCGTGCGTTCTTCCGGATAGAGGCAAAGATAATTTGCCAGTATTCTGGTCTGTTCGGAATACACATCATCAAACTGCTTCTGCAGTGATTCACCTACGCTTCGGTTAAAGTGAATGCGGTTTTCAAGTATCTCCAGTTCTTCATCATCATTCAGCACATACGTCTTAAGACTCATAAGCGTCTTTGCGTAATAGCTGCTGACAGCTGTGACGGCAACGGATGCAATCATCAATATCAGCGATTTATACTTCAGCTCTTTTTCCGCACCCGGGTCATCCAATGAATGCACTTTTCGGAAGATGTACACAAAATACATGACGATCGTCAGTCCAAACAGCACAATCAGGAATACGATGCCGACCAGCAGTACGGATTCCTTCACCAGATCGGTAAGAGCGATCGTATAATACACCTTCATCGAATGATCGTTTTCCGGAGTTTCGATCACAAGATACAGCCGGTTGTCGATTCTTGCGCCATACGTATACACACCATTTTCCCGTGTTTTTTCGACTCCGCTAAGCGCTGTTATACGGTCGTTCAGCGGTTCTCCGGGAACTATTCCAATCGGACCAGATACCGACGCAACCATGTCATACTGCGTTACGATAATTGAGGTGTGAGCCTCATTGTTAAACAGGACGTTATCTTCCAGCCCTCCGATATTTCCAAGAAACTGAATATCCCGGTTTTCTTCATTGATCGAATAGATGTAATTCCCGTCCGGGAGCTTTCTTAATGACACGTATCCCTCTGAACTGACCAGGACCTGTTTTTCCGTTTCTTTATTCCATACGCTGAGCAGCGATTTCACTTCTCCCGCCTCCAGCGGAGACTGATCCAGACCGGCAATCTGAACCCCATCCGGATTAACGATATAAAATGGCATATCACCAAATACGCGGTGGATATTCTCCGGATGATTCGTGAATTCCCCGCGCTCAAACAGCTCCCCGGCAAGACGCAGCCGGTTATTGGTTATCGTAAAAAAGTCTGATTCAATCTGTGACATCTGGTCCACGATATGATCCATGGATTTTGCCAACATGCCTGCTGTCATTCCCATCTGTGAGAGCTTCAGAGCGGAGTTGCTGAGAACACTGAATAACGACAGCGCAATCAGAAACAGCGGCAGGATCAGTGCCAGCACAAGAACCACGACAAAAGCAGGCATGTTCCGCCGGCTGGTTTTTTTCTGCTGTTTCTGCTGATCTTTCTTCCCAAACATAGTCATTCTGATTTTACTTTATATCGTGCTGTCGCTGGCTTCTTTTGTCCGACTGCGGCTGCCCGCAAGTTTCATTGTAATTTTCCAGTCGCCGCGGGTACCAATGTGATATGCATTCGCAAAGCTTCCCTGGTTGATGGCGACTGCCATATGATTCATCGAGTTCACATAGATCAGTGATTCCCCGACTTCCACACTCGCAAAAGTTTCCGCATACGTCATAAACGACCGATGTACTTTGCGGCTTCCGTTATAAATAGACAGATCAATGAGATCTCCGTAATGCGCATGGATCTTCTGAAACAGATCGGAAGAGATATTGGTCCAGAGACTGCCAAAGCGTACATCAAGCGTCTCAATCGTTCCGGTAATTTCACCTTCAGACACCACCGGCTCCGGTATATCCAGCTTAACGATTTCCTCTACCGGGTATTCCGGTCCCACTTCTTCAAACGTTCGCTTTCCGGAGGCAATCTGCGCCCCGACATAGGAATAGATATCCCGGCCATGGAAGGTCTGAGAATACTGGCTGCCGATCCGGCGTACATCTTCCGCTATCTCACGAATTTCCTGAATACCAATGACCTTGGCAAGATGGCTGAGCGTTCCGTTATCCGGACTGACAATCATCTGCCCGTTGCTGGTGCGCGCAACACAGCTTCTGCGTGCGGATCCAACCCCCGGGTCCACCACCGACACAAATACAGACCCCTTTGGCCAGAACGGCACCGCCTGCAGCAGCCGATAGGATGCCTCATAGGTATCATAGGGTGGAATATCATGCGTCAGGCTGTATATGCGCAGGGATGGGTCGACACTGAGTACGACTCCCTCCATCGCTGCGACTGCCCCGTCTGACAGCCCGAAATCACTTTGCAATACCAACAGATGATTCATTTCATTCCCCTTTTTGAATCGTCACGGTCCACTCTTTCCCGCAGCCGATTCCATATTCTTCCATAAAGTTTCCCTGATTCAGATCGATGCTCAGATACCCGGATGACCCTTCATAGAGCAGTGCCGCTCCCTTTGGCACCTCTCCAAAGGAATGTACAAACGGCATCGTCTGATGGAAACACGTTCTTCCCTGATACGTGATTGTGACCTCTGTGTTATCCCCGTAGCTGATTGCGGTATTCTGAAAGTCCTGATTCGTCACATTCAGACTGATCCCGCCAAAGTGTTTCACACCCGTCAGGATAAACCCCTGTGCGTAGTGGTTCCGCACGACCGGTTCGATCCGGTATTCTTCACACTCCACAATTTCTGATACCGGGTATTCCGGTCCGACTTCTTCAAAGGAGATCACTCCTGCCGCAAGTCTTGCGGCGCAGTATCCGAACAGATCTCTGCCATGAAACACGGATACCCGTTCCTTGGCCGGATAGCGATTGATCGATTCATCGATTTCCCGCACCTGTTCTACGCCAACCGAATGAAGCAGATGCGTAAGACTGCCATTATCCGGTGTGATGATGATCATGCCATCCTTCAGTCTGGCCGCGCATGCCCGCCGGGCCGTGCCCACGCCGGGATCGACCACCGACACAAAGATTGTTCCCTTTGGCCAGTAGGGCTCCGTTGCCTGTAAGGACAGAGAAGCCTCCCATGGATCAAACGTTTTGATGTCATGACACAGGTCTACGATTTCCAGTTCCGGATCCACCTGCTTCATTACACCCTTCATCTGCGCAACGGCACTCCAGGAAAGTGAGAAATCTGTCTGGATCAGAATGACCGGTTTCATTGGATAACCTCTGCTGCAATGGTCCAGTCACTGCCAAACCCGACGCCATACTGTTTCACAAAACTTCCGCAGCTGACCGCAAGGGACAGATTCATTAACTCATTGTTGTACAGCACCGGCTCATTGGGCCTGACCTCGCCAAATGTTCTGGCAAATACCAGCTCTCTCGCAAACACGCATTCACCTGCATGCATAATCGTTATTCTGATCCGATCGCCATACTGAAACCCATGCGCCAGCAGTGCGTCTGTTTTCAGATTCGTAAACAGATTGCCGAAGTTTGGATCATCGATTTCAATGATGCCGCGGGCAGTCTTTGTCCCATAGAACGGCTGCTCGATTGGCAGCTGTATGACTTCGGAGGAATCATAGGCCGGTCCGACCGCTTCAAAGGAAATGATGTTTGAGGCAAGTCTTGCGGCACAGTAGCCAAACAGATCACGCCCATGGAACACCGATGTTTCATCGGTTCCCTGACCATGAAGACGATTGATCGTTTCATCAATTTCCCGTACTGCCTGAATGCCGTGATACTTCGCCACATGCGTAAGACTGCCATTATCCGGCGTTACGATATAATACCCGTCTTTCGTCAAGGCAACGCATGCCCTGCGGCTTGTGCCAACACCTGGATCCACAACCGAAACAAACACGGTTCCCTCTGGCCAGAAGCGCATTGCCTGCCACAGCCGGTAGGATGCACTCCAGATATCAAACGGCGGCAGTTCATGTGTACTGTCGATGATTTCAAGCGTATGATCCACACGCTTTACAACCCCATACATTGCCGCAACCGTGCTGTCCTTATAACCAAAGTCAGTCTGGAATACCAGCAGCCTGTTTTCACTCATCCTGCACCTCCATCAGATAAACGGATTGAAATAGAAGCTGTGATTCACATAGAACCGTACATACAGCGTCACCAGCAATACCACCAGGCAAGCTGCCATGGAGAGATAATCCACCTTCTTCATTGGCCGCATTGCATACCACGTGCGCTTCTTTCCTTTTCCAAACCCGCGCAGATCCATCGCGTTGGAAATCAGTTCAATGCGATCCATTGTTGTGAAAATTAACGGCACCAGAATTGCGGCCACATTCTTAATGCGGTCCAGCAGCTTCGCTTTGGCGCTCATCTCAAGACCCCTGGCCTGCTGGGCAAGGGAAATCGTATGGTAATCCTGTGATACATCCGGGAAATAGCGCAGCGTCAGTGACAGTGCCGTACCGACACGATAGCTGACGCCGATCCGGTTCAAAGAGGACGCAAACTCACTCGGGTTGGTGGTAAACACAAAGATCATGCCAAGCGGTATGACGGATAAATATTTTGAGAACTTGGTCAGCTCATAAAAGAGCTGTTCCTGCGTCACGACATATTTTCCGAAAATCGTAAACAGATCATGACGTGTGCCGTAGATCTGTACGCCATACATCGGCGCAAACAGATAGGTCAGGAAAAAGTTTGTGATCAGGAAGATCAGAACATATACCAGCATCAGTCGGATCTGGGAAAAACGGATCTTTGAAATCTTCATCATTACACCGCTCAGCACCATGATGAAGAGAATGATGCGAATGTCATACGTTAACATGACAGAACTGGTCAGCAGGATAAAACAGATCAGCTTTGTCAGTCCGCTGAGGCGATGGATAAAGGTATCCAGCTGATTGTAGGAGAACAGTTTAGTTTTCATGGTTACGATGCTCCTTATCATAACGGATGAAACACCGCACAAATCCCAATGGATCCGAGATTTCTGCCTTCTGTGCCAGCTGAAACAGCGAAGTCTCTTTCAGATTTGCGTTTTTACAGAGTTCCGCATCGCAAAGTACTTCATAGTCTTTCTGATCGGCCAGTTTGACACTGTCACTGAGCACAATTGCCCGATCGGTGTATTCCAGCATCAGATGCATATCATGCGTGATCAGCAGAATGGTCTGTCCATCGTTATTCAGCCGCCGCAGGAATTCCATGATCTCCGAGTAATGCCGGAAGTCCTGCCCGGCCGTCGGTTCATCGAGAATCAGTACATCCGGATTCAGGATCAGAATTGACGCAATCGTAACACGCTTCTTCTGTCCGTAGCTGAGTGCTGAAATCGGCCAGTTCTTAAACTCCGACAACCCGCATATTTTCATGACGTCTGTTACACGGCGATCGATTTCCTCTTCCGCTACACCCCGGATGCGCAGGCCAAGGGCGATCTCATCAAAAATCATGGTTTTCGAGATCATCTGGTTTGGATTCTGCAGCACAATGCCGACATACGCGGCCCTCTCAGAAATCGTATATTTGGAAAGATCTTCTCCGTTCAAGCGGATGCTGCCGGAATCCGGTTTCAGAAACCCGGTGACGATATGCGCCAGCGTTGATTTGCCGGCACCGTTCTTTCCGACAATCGATACCATTTCCCCTTTATGCACAACCGCACTGACATGATTCAGCACCTGTTTCTTTCCATCGTAACTGAAACAGATATCTTCAATTTCCAGCAGCGGTTCCTGTACCTGCTGTTTTTCCGGCTGCACATGTTCCACAAACCATTTGTGCAATGGTTCTCTGCACAAGGCAATATCCAGTGTTTTCAATGACGCCGGCTTCATCGCTTCGGTAACATCAATGCCCGCATACCTGCATGCGGTGAGATACAGTGGCTCGCGTATGCCATACGTGGTCAGGATGTTTCTGGCCAGCACCCGGTCTGGCGTGTCATCTGCGATGATGCGTCCATCCGACATCAGAATCATGCGGTCAATCGGACAGTGCAGTACGTCTTCGATCCGGTGCTCAATGATGATGACAGTCTTTCCGGAGCTGCAGATCTCATCAATCAGTTCAATCGCGACTTCTCCAGTCCTCGGGTCCAGATTTGCCAGAGGCTCATCAAACAGCAGAATGTCCACATCATCTACCATGACGCCTGCCAGTGATACCCGCTGTTTCTGACCCCCGGAAAGATCATGAGGATTGTTTTCCAGCCGATGCTCAATATCAACGATATTGGCAATCTTCTGAACCTTCACTTTCATCTCATCCTGAGGAACACAGTCATTCTCCAGCGCAAAGGCAATGTCTTCCGCTACGGAAAGACCGATAAACTGCCCGTCCGAATCCTGAAGCACGGTTCCGATCTTCTGCGAGAGATCAAAGAGACTCGCATTGCGCGTGTCAATTCCATCGACCGTCAGAGAACCGGTAATCGTGCCCCGGTAGGCACACGGAATCAGACCGTTCAGACAGTTTCCCAGTGTGCTTTTTCCACTCCCGGACGGTCCGGCAATCAGGATCTTCTCTCCTTTATGGATATCCAGATTAATATCGTGAAGCGTTGGCTCTGCCTGTGAATAATACTGAAACCCAAAATTTTTAAATGAAATAACGGTTTCTTCCATATGGAACATTATATCTGTATTTCCCGTTTTCCGTGCGATACGACTGCCAATTACGGAAAGAATTCACATGCCGGTTTTCTCCGTGGAATAATGGAATCAGAAGGAGAACTCCACCATGTCTAATTTTTGTACAACCTGCGGCAAACCCCTGAATCCGCAGGACGCATTCTGCCAGAACTGCGGTGCACGCATTACCCCTTCCAACGAAGCAATCGCTAAAACACCCGATGAACCGCAGACCGCTGTAAGCCCCACACCGCAGGAACCGGTACCTGCAGCATCTGACCAGCCGCAGGTCTATGTGAACCCGAACGCCTCTCAGCCTGCCTCCAGCACCCCGGTTCAGTCACAGGCTGTTTCAGGAAAACCAGTGCAGACGTCTGCGAAAAAAGGATCTGTCGCGCTGACGGTTGGTTTAGTGGCAGCAGCGATCGCAGTCATGGCTGCCGGCCTCTTCCTGACAAAAAAACCAGCGCCGGAACCAGTGATCTATACTCCGATCGCAGAGCCAACCGCTCCGGTCCTTCCGTCCCTTCCGCCGATTCAGCCTGCGGAAACCGATCTCCCGCAGGGGACTGGAGATTTTGCGCAGTACGGTATTTCATGCGATGCCTCGCTGAATACAGAATACCAGTATCCGGCTATCTACGATGATGACGGTACGGATATCCCGTATGGAGAGCTGTTCTTTACAGAATATGAGGCAGAACCTGTATCCAGTGAGATACTTGCCTATGGCACAGAAAATGATATGGACCTGTCCGGGTATGAGAAAAAGACGCTCTCTTCCAGAATCATCTTTCACCAGCATGATGCCAGTGACCGCGGTGTTGTGATCACCCGATATACAACCGATTATTATGATTTGAACTGTCTTTCCGATACAGGGGAATCCTTTGAGGACAGCTATGGCGAAACGTACTACCGTTATGAAATCGAATACAACGGCTCAACGGAATATGTATATTTCTTTATCGACAGCCAGTGGGATGATCAGGATTCCTATATCGAATACACGGAAACCGCAACCTTCCTGATTCCTGCCGGCTATGACGGTGTCATTCGCGGCTATCTGAATCCATCTGTTGAGGAAGTAACAGATGGCGAAGCCAACCGCGATTACTTCCTGTTCCGACTGAACTGATCCAGCCCATAAGAAAACGCCAGTCCTGTTTGATTGAACAATCAATTCAGACTGACGTTTTTTCGTTGTTAATTTGATCAGTTGTTTTTGGAAAGTGTTCCCTTGCCGGTGCGGGTTGCGGCATAGGCTTTCAGAAGCAGACCGCCCACAACAACAGCACAGATCGTATCCATCGCAAATGCGATGATACCCTGTGTGAATACCAGATTAACTGGTTCACTGTAAAGGACAATATCCAGTACCGGTGCGATCAGGATCCAGGAAACGGCCTGACCGATTACGGTGTAAATCGCAAATGTGATGAGCTGATTTCCGCCGAACTCCCCTTCTTCAATGCGCGGCGCAACCTTCTTGGACGCAAGACCTGCAATCAGTGCGCTGGTGCCGGATGCGATGATCCAGGACCACCACGGTGAACCGTAGGAAATGAAGTCATTCAGCGCATGACCAATGAAGGCTACCAGGAAACCGCATACCGGGCCGAATACCACCGCAAAGAAGGTGGATACGCCATACGCGATCTCAAGGTTTGTTTCAGGAACCGGTGAAGGAACCTTTACAAACATGAACAGCACCATGAACAGAGCAGCACCAAGGCCTGTTGCGACAATTGTTCTTGTTGAAGTCTTATTCATAATCTTATCCCCTTTTCAACATGCTTATTGTAACACTACGCTTTTTTATTGTCTGCGGCGATCTTTTCCGGATGTCAGATAATAATGTTCCTTTGCGGCATACATTCGTTCATCCGCAATATGACTGAGGCCGGCAAACGATTCGGATGGGTATTCTTTCGCGCTGGCATAGCCGCAGGAAATCGACAACTCTTTGTTCAGCGTTCCTTCCCATGTCTGCATTGCCATATCGAAGTTCTCCTGCACTTCTTCCAGCTGTGCTTCAGAGATCCGCATGATTGCCGCAAACTCGTCACCGCCGATCCGGTAGACTCTGCCATAGGGCCCAAAATACAGCTTCAGCAGATCGGCCGCGCCTTTGATCAGTTCATCTCCGGCTTCATGACCCATCGTATCGTTGGCTGTTTTCAGGCCATTAAGATCCGCAATCATATACACGAAATCAGCTTCCGGTGCTTTCCGGCTGCGGCGTTCCTTTTCCTCTTCAAACGCCCTGCGGTTCAAAAGTCCGGTAGAGGAATCCTTCAGGGACGCATCCGCCAGAGTCCGGGTTCGCTTGGCGATGGTATGCATCGCCAACGCCAGCAGACCGCCCAGCACCAGGAATACTGCGACATTCAGGAAGATGACGCTTACAAACTGTCCGCGTTCCTGACTGCCGTCGCTTTCCACCACCAGATACCAGTCCAGGCTGTCGATATATTTTGTGACCGCAATTTGGTCTTTCCCAAGCCGCTGATACAGATACTCCTGTGAACCCGGGGAAGGAAGACTTAACCCTTCCAGATACAGTTTCTCAATATTATTCTCATCAAGATCAATCTGAACCAGACGCTTTTCATCGATCAGGCAGATCGACACATGATAGGTTTTTTCCAGCTGTTCCAGCTTCTGCTTTGCGAGAGCCATGCGCACACCAACGCCGCATACGCCAAGAAGACTTCCCTGATCATCTTTCATGCGGCAGTTGACAAAGACCGTCCACTCGCCCTGTGCCAGCTCATCATTATCCACATCCAGGTCATATTCCTCACCGCTTTCTAGGAATGCGGTATACCAGCGGTCATAGGAGTTCGTTTGCGGGTCGATGACTTTTGTCACACCGTCGACGGTATAGTATTTTCCACTGGCATCGGAAACGATGAATGCGGCTTCATGGTTGAGGTTGCTTTGAATGCCGCTGAGATAATTCTTCAGCGTAGCGGCAGACCCTTCCTCCGCTTCATGCTTGAGCGTATCCGCCACAAACACATCACTGGCCATTGTACGCGACACGGTAATCGCATCCGAGAGTTCACTGGCAATCACATCATAGATCTGTGCAGTCAGAATCTTGCTGAGCTCTTCCTGATTGCGCAGCGACATGGTATGCAAGGACCACAATGAAACACATGTGGATGTCAGAAAACTGACGATCACAATTGGCAATGCCCATGTTGTTACATGTTTCTGATTCATATCCCCTCTGTCTTTATTATAGTTTTGGCAGTCCGGGTTGGTGATTGAATTTGCATCTTTTTTTATCCAGATGTTCTGTTTCCAGCCTGTCATGCGTTTGTTTTTCATCCAGGATGGATGATGTGAATCTGTGACAAATGCGGAAGCTTTGCCAGTACCCCTTAAATATAGTGGCATAATCTGGAAACTTTTAGGGGTTTCTCTCGACTATTAAAAGGATTTCATATACTATGCAAGCATATAAGGATACTTATTTGTATCTATCGTCAGCGGAGCTACATGAAGTCATTTTTATTCTACAAACCTGAAACAAACGATGCGGACTGGCAGCGGCTTGACCGTCTGCGTTTCAAAATGGAACAGCGGCAGGCCTCCATCTGCAGTGAGCGTGCCCTGCTCTATACAGAGTCCTTTCAGACAACAGAAGGACAGCCCTATATCCTCCGCAAGGCAATTGCCTTTGCCCATACGCTTTCCAAAATGACCATTTATCTGGAACCCGATTCCCTGATTTTTGGAAATCAGGCCAGTCGTAATTTTGCGGCTCCGATCTTCCCGGAATACTCCATTGACTGGGTCATAAACGAACTGGATGAATTTGATCAGCGCACTGGCGACCGGTTTGAAATCGATGAAACCGTGAAAGCAGATCTTCGTTCCATCCATGCCTACTGGCATGGCCATACCCATGAAGATGAAGTCAATGCCAATACCACGGAATCAATCCGTCTGGCAGAGCGTCAGGGCATTCTGCACCGCGGCGGTATTTCCATGTCCGGTGACGGACATATCGTGCCCGATTACCCGACGGTACTGCGCAAAGGGCTGCGGGCGATTGCGAAGGAGGCTGCCGCAAAGCTGCAGGATTCATCGCTTACCGAATCTCAGAAACAGTTCTATGAAGCAGTTCAGATCTCCATGGAAGGCGTGCTGCACTTTTTCAAGCGCTATGCTGTACTGCTGGAAGAAGCAGCTGCCTCCTGCAGCGACCTGAAACGGAAACAGGAACTGCTTGATCTGAGAGACATGGCGGCGACCATGATGGAACAGCCTGCCCGCTCCTTCCATGAAGGCGTGGAGGTCTGCTATATGATTCACGTCCTGCAGATGATTGAATCCAACGGACATTCGTTCTGTTATGGACGCTTTGATCAGTATATGTATGAACTCTACCGACACGATATCGATGCCGGTATTCTGTCACAGGATAAAGCACTGGAACTGATCACGGATCTGTTTCTGATGAACTCTTCCAATAATAAGGTGCGGCCATATGGCCATACCCGCTTTTCACAGGGCTACCCGCTGTATTCCAATCTGGTTGTCGGCGGGCTGACGCCGGACGGAACAGACGGCACCAATGAACTTTCCTATTTATGTATCGAGGCAATGAACCTGTGTTCTCTGGCGGAACCCAATTTCTCTGCCCGCTATCATAAAGATTCTCCGGCAGAATTTCTGGAGGCCTGTACGAAACTGATCCGCACCGGCTGCGGCATGCCATCCATGTTTAATGATGAACCTGCGATTGAAGGTCTTGTTGGCCTTGGCATTCCATTGGAAGATGCACGGGACTACTGCCCAATCGGCTGCGTGGAAACCGGTGTTCCCGGGAAATACGGTCACCGTGCAACCGGCATGACCTATGTGAACTGGGGAAAAGTACTTGAGGTAATGCTGTATAACGGTTATGACCCAAAATCCGGAATCCGGATGATATCTGTAACGGATACGGACGAACACGAATCACACTTTGATTCCTACGAAGACATATGGAATACCTGGGAGCGATTCCTGAAGTTTTATACCGATATCTCTGTGGAATGTGATGCGATCTGTGATGCCTCACTTGCGATCTATGACGCCGATCCGTTTGCCAGCGCTCTGATACAGGACAGTATGAAGCTTGGCAAAACACTGAAGAACGGCGGATGCCGCTATGATGTAATTTCGCAGTCCAATATTGGTCCAAGCGTTGTGGGCAACTCCCTCATGGTTTTAAAACAGCTGGTCTTTGATCAGCGTAAGCTGACCTTCCATGAACTGCTTGCGGCAATGGCCTCCAACTGGGAAGGTGAACGTGGAAAAGAGATTCGCAAACTGGTGCGCAGCGTACCGAAATTTGGCAATGATCAGGAAGAAGTGGATCAGATTACCGCGGCTGTATTTGATTCGTATCTGAAACTACTGCCGGGATATTCCACACTGCGGAAAAACAATGGACCTGCGGTCAGCTGCTATACCATGTCCACCAGCAATATCACAAGCTACGTGCCAAATGGACTTGCGGTTGGCGCAACACCGGATGGACGTGATGCGGGAACACCCTTGAATGAAGGCTGTTCGCCTGTGCAGGGAACCGATGTATGCGGCCCCACTGCCGTCATCAATTCGGTTTCAAGACTGCCGAACGCACAGGTTGCGGCAGGACAGCTGCTGAACATGCGTTTTTCTCCTGCTTCTCTGGAAGGAGAGGAAAACCTTCAGAAGTTTGTGTCCTTCCTGCGGGTTTCCCAGAAGCTTGGCATTTATCATAACCAGTTCAATGTGATTTCTTCCGAAACGCTTCGGAATGCCCAGCATACGCCGGAGCGGTATAAAGATCTGATTGTTCGCGTTGCCGGCTATTGTGCACAGTTTGTGTCACTGATGCCGGAAGCGCAGGAGGCTATTATTGCCCGAACAGAGAATCACTGGGGGTAACGCTATGAATAAGATTATTTTCCCACTCAGCAGCGGAGAAACCGGCTGTCACCGGCTCGACCCGATCGTAAAGGAACAGCTGAAAGCCAAGCCATCAAGCGGCGGCTTCTATGAAGACTATTCCCCTGCGGCAGAAGACATTGATATTCCCGGAGCGCGTGCCAGCGCAACCTATGGCATTGATATTTCAGCAGATGTAGAAGTGCAGTCGTTTAATATTCCCTGCGGCACGCATTATCTGCCTGCCCGCCGCTACCGGCTTCCAAAGGCATCCCGCCGCGTGATTCTCTATCTTCACGGTGGTGGCTTCACGGTTGGCTCGATTGCCCATAAAGATGCGCAATGCAGATACCTGGCGGAAACATCGCGTTCCACGGTGATCTCTCTGGAGTACCGCCTGGCACCGGAAAACCCGTATCCGGCCGCTATTGAAGATACGATTACCGCACTGCACTATTGTTCCAATTTAAAACCGGAAAAACTCATTATCGGAGGAGACTCTGCCGGCGGATGTCTTGCGGCGAATGCGATTCAGCAGGGTTCCATACCTGTGGACTATGCCTTCTTCATCTATGCGGCGCTGGATCTTGCCAGTGCAAGTAAGATGAAAGATCCATGGAGCTATTCCTTCTATGTATGTGAGGAAGCAGAAAAACCGCTTGTGTATAACCGCCTGAACCGCTTCCGCAAACTGGCGGAAGATATCAAGGTGCTGTATCTGCAGAACAATACCGATCCGCTCAGTGAATTGGTTTCCCCATGCCGGATTCAGAATGTGTCCAGATTTCCAAAGTCGCTGTTTGTCATTGCGGAATATGACTACTATCGCTTCTGCAATGAAGCCTTTGCACAGCGTCTGGAATGGCAGAATATCGACAGTGAAATTCTCTTCTATGAAGGTGTGGACCATGGCTTCTTTGACCGGCTCGGATCACTGCCGCAGGCAAAATCCTGCATTGAGGAAATCGGCTCGCGCATTCAGCGGTTATAAAAACAGCCTGTTGGCTGTTTTTATGGTGTGGTTCTGATAAAATCGTTGCCGTTTTTGTTATTTCTCAACGCCGTGTAATAACTTTCCGATTTCCTGAAACAGATTATCTTCTTTCGACATAATATCATCGGAAAGTGTCACGACACTTGTATTCCAGTATTCGGTCATTTCATCAATAAAGCCTTTTTTCATAGATGCGACCTCTTTCTGTGCTTCTTCCGGATTCAAACCGTGAATCTTCAATTCATAATCTTTGACCAGAACCATCATGCGGTATTCCAGATGGTATTTGATCTTTGCGTGCTGAACCCACAAGTCATGATACTGCTTGACGTTGATATATTTATTCAGCAGATATGCCAGCATAACGGGAACGACAATGATGATGTATAAATACATTTCATTCCATTCATTGTCCCCCAGGATCTCAGTCTTCTTTGTAAACAGTAACAACATCAGAAATGGAACCGATGCGATTACCAGCAGCGTCAGTGTTTTATACAGAAAGAACTTGTTTTTATTCTGGGAAACCATATAGCCTTCGTATTTATAAGCATGTGTAAACAGTCTTAGAAATACCTGATCAAACGTTTCTTCCTCATCCTTACCTGCTGGACTGCTTTCTTTCCAGACCTTTTCAAACATTCGGTATACTTCATTTACAATCGGTTCCCTATCCTTGATCATGTAATAACCTGTAACACCAATGATAGCCAGCAGCAGAATAAACGGAACCGCCAGATAAAATAGATACGTAATTCTATCGCCCATTCATCTTCCTCCTCGATGCCATCAATAGCTTACACTATCTCACAGAAGTTTTCTCTGCTTTTTCCATTTGTTCGTCACAAAATCAATCCTTCCAGCCGAAATCCTTCAGACAGCGGGCAAGATCTTCTTCCACCGTACCGCAATCGATTCCATGCGCCTTGAGTTTGGACGCATCGAGACGATAGTCCCGGAAGCGATCCGCATAGCGTTCTGGATCCGGAAGGATATAGGTTTCAATTTCTTCCCTGCGGTATCCAAGTTCTCCGGCAATATACCGACAAAGATCATAGGTCGTACGATCGTTCCTGGAAGACACATGATAGATGCCGGTTGGCAGTTCCATGATCTGATCCAGATGATCTGCCAGTGTCATGGAATACGTCATACCGCGCTGTTCGTTCGGTGTAAACTTCGCAGGTGTCTTTGTCCGCAGGGCACTCCAGGTACGCATCAGGAAATTCGAGCTGAGTTTTACATGCGGTATTGGCATGCCAAACATGGAGGACAAGCGCAGAATGACATAATCCTGACTGTTGGCTTTCAGCCACTGCTCCACTTCGATCTTCTGTTTTCCATAATCCGTCACACAGACCGGTTCGTCTTCTTCGGTAAACGGGCCCTGATCCGTTCTGCCGTTGAATACCTGTTCGGTTGAAATAAAGAGAAACCGCGCATGTTTATCCCGTGCCGCTTTGGCTGCTTCAATGGCGGCTTCCGTATTGATCTTATGCGCCAGCTCCGGATTCTTTGCGCAGAATTCCGTTACCGCATTGGCGGCAGTATGAATCAGCACATCAAATTCCAGATTGGAAAGATACGGGTAAACGGTTTCCGGTTTGGAGAAGTCAATTTCCTTACGGGTAATGGGAAGAAACGTAATGTGATCTTCGTTATAAAGACGGATCACAGAAGCGAGATATCCGTTCGCTCCGGTAATGACGACGCGCTTCATATCACTTCAGTCCTGCCGCTTTCATTTCCTCAATAATCTTAATGCCGCTGGATGTCCCAAGACGGGTAGCACCCGCTTCAATCATTTCTTCCGCGGCTTTCCAGGAGCGGATTCCGCCGGCTGCCTTGACCTGTACATCCGCTCCTGCATACTGCTTCATGAGACGTACATGTTCCGGCTTGGCACCGTCCGTTCCAAACCCGGTGCTTGTCTTTACAAAGTCCGGTTTTACACGGGATGCGATCTTTGCGGCTTCAATGATTTCTTCTTCTGTCAAATAACAGGTTTCAAAAATCACCTTGGCACAGATGCCCGCTTTGCGTGCCACTGCGACCAGCTGTTTCATTTCTTCTTCTATGTAGGCATAGTCATGTTCTTTCAGTTTGCCTACATTCAGCACATAATCAAATTCCTGAGCACCGTCTTTAACGGCATTTTCTGCTTCAGCCACTTTTGTCGCAATGGTGGTCTGGCCCAGCGGAAATCCAACCGCTGCCCCGGTCAGCACATCAGAGCCTTCCAGCATCTTCCGGCACATCGCGACCGGATAGGTATTGATTGCGACCGACTTGAAACCGTATTCTCTGGCTTCATTACAGAGCTTCTGGAAATCCTCTGTTGTGGCATATGCCTTGAGATTGGTATGGTCAACCATCGCTGCCACTTCTTTGATTGTGATTGTCATAAATCCTCCTGCAGATTATTTCTTACCTGAAGAATACCAGATTCTTCCTGAAACGACATGTATCGAAGTTCCATTTTTCCTGCACGTTTTTTCTTTCGCTACTAACAGGTAACACTACAGTGCAATCCATCTGAAAATCCGTTATTCTGATTACAGAACCAAGCCTGCTCAGGCTGGCGCAATTTCCAACTGCGGAAACAGGAGACCACCAAATGGAAGAAAAGAATGTTTTAAGCGAATCAAACGAAGAAATCGTATCCGGTGGAACGGCTGAGACCGCTGAAAGCACAGCGGGAATGGTATGCCCCAAATGTAAAAGCACCTCGGTTATATTGCTGAATCGATCGCCGAAGGAGCGGCACTACCACTGCAACAACTGTTTTTACAACTGGAAAGCCACCCTGGGCCGACGCCGCTTACCTTCCTGATTTCTGGTCACTCGCCGTTTCTTCCCTCATGAAGAACGGCTTTTTTATACCAGCCTACACGCAGGTTCCGGCATGCCGCATCTGCGTTTTTAAAAAATGCCTTTTTCGATCTGCGTTTTCGCTTCCAGCAGAGAGCTGCAGATATGAGCGCTGCTGGAACGGATCTGTTCATTGGGCTCGACGTAATCCGGCACCATGATCGTTTCACAGCCTGCCGCAAGGCCTGCCAGTACGCCATTGATGGAATCTTCAAAGACATAGCAGTCGCCTGGATCCATGTGAATCTGTTCTGCCGCATACAGAAAAATGTCCGGGAATGGTTTTCCCCGTCCCAGCTTCTGTCCGCTGACAACCGCATCAAAATAGGATTCTGTTTTGGAGGTACGAAGATTGGATTCGATCACATGCATGTAGGAAGAACTGGCTACTGCCAGTTTTACCCCGTTTGATTTCAGATAATCCAGCAGTTCAAACAGTCCCGGTTTGATCGGAACCGCATGCGTCAGTTTCTGCTCAACCTCTTTTACGCAGCGTTCAAATAATTCTTCCGGGTGATCCGTATGGTAATACGTTCTGACAATACGATTTAAGAGTTCCCCGTTGGACCCGCTGATTTCCTTGGTAAATTCAATCGGCAGGACAATGCCCATTTCAGCTGCGATTTCCCGCCAGGTTTCCTGATAGAGACGTTCGGTATCGAACATCAGACCATCCATATCAAAGATTGCGCCAGATTTCATTTTTAATGTTCCTCAACAGGAAGAATCATAACAGACCGCACCGCTCCTGTCCTGTCAGAACATGCAAAAAGGAGGACCCTTTCAGATCACTCCCTTTGCCTTCAATGCTTGTTGTTTCGCCAGTCCAGGTAGTCTTCCAGTGACACCTCATTGCCTTCCCAGACTTCGTAGTTGCCATAGTCCTGAACGATGACATCCGTATACTGACTGATGTAGTTCAGTTCCTCTTCCGTAAACAGCACTTCCGGATGATACTGGTAATCATTGATCACGGAATCGCTGTGTTTCTCCCGGTTATACACGCGCAGCGTAACGCTGTAATCTTCATACTTCCGATAGAAGGATTCAATTGCCTCATGCCGCTTCTGTTCCAGAAGACGAATCAGCTCTGCGTTGCGATCCAGTTCATCAGTGGAAAAATAGAGTGTGAAGTGAACATAGACATTCTGTTCCTTTTCAAAATGCTTTCCAAGATCGTCTTCTTCCACCGCTGCACTGTATTCATAGGTCAGCACATAGCCCTGATTCAGAGAATACCGGTATGCCATTCCAAATCCTTTCGTCTTCCAACATGCCCACATCAGCGCAAGTGTGATAATCGCCTCCAGGAAGAAGATTCCGGTACGCCGGATATCGATCTCAATCTTCCGGCGGTACAGAAACGTTCCAGCGGTATAACATACCAAAACCGCAAGATAGGCGAGAATCGCATCATAGCTGAACTGCCGCACAACACTGCTTCCGATTACCAGCAGCAGAATGATCGCATACATGTTTATAACTGTCGGATAGGCCAGCGGATGATCGGAGATCGCTTCCGCGCGTTCACTCCTGCGCTTGTCAAACTCCTGTTTTAATCCAAACCATCCAAGCACCAGATACACAGCCGCCACTACCAGATACAGAATGCGGAAGCCATACTGGATGCCGCTCTGGTAGGACGTCAGATTGAAAAAGTTATGGAGCAGGATGACAAACGGCGACAGAAGATACGCAACCGATCCCGAGAAGAAGGTATTCGTGCCGGCAATCATACGCTCTGTTATCACACCTTCCGCAATCAGGCATGGAAGGATAAACAGGGAATAAGCCGCAAGGATCACAAGCCCATCCAGAATATTATTGCCCAGCAGATACAGCGCACTGTTTACCGCCAGCAGCGTCAGGATCGCAAATGCCATATAGCCCAGCATTGCCAATACGCTCAGAATCCGGACACGGCCTATGCCGTAAAACAGATATCCAAACAGACACGTTAATAAGAAATAACCGAATATAACCGCAAAGCAGAACAGCAAAATTGTAATGCGATGTTCTTTCCGTGAAATCGGAAGCGCATGATAGACATCCGCACTGCTGCGCTTATGAACAAAGGTGAACAGCAGAATCGGCAGCACAAAGCAGGCGCATACCGACAGCACCCCTGCGATCCTGCACATTTCATATGTACGGAAATACGCATCGCTGGGCATCGCATACAGAATGGAGAGCGAGAAGTAAACCGCAAAGAAGAACGCGATCAGATATCGATAGCTGTGAGCCAGATACCGGAAATACTGTTTATTCATGGCTCTCACTCCTTCCTTCCAGTTCATAGAGGAACATCTCTTCAAAGGTTACCGGCAGCACATCGATCAGCACCGGCTTCAGCTTTCTTAATTCTTCCATTACCGTTTCTTCTTCACCGCGGATCACCAGCTGCGCAACTCTTCCTTCACTCCGGTAGCGCACAAGATCAAACGCGCTGAACAGATCGTTTCCAATTTCATGATCAAAGGCAACCTGATACTTCTTCAACAGATTCCTGTCTTCAATCAGATCTCCGTACTGTGCAATCGTTCCATCCTTGAGAATACTGTAGACATCACAGATATCCTCCAGTTCCCGCAGGTTATGACTGGCAATCAGTACGCTCAGGTTTTCCTCCTCGATCCGCTGGGCCAGGATCTGCTTGAACCGAAGCCGTGCCAATGGTTCAAGACCGTCATACGCCTCATCCAGCAATAACAGCTTTGGATGTGTGCTCAGCGCAAACAGAATGGATGTTCTTCGCTTCATGCCTTTGGAAAACTGCGTCAGCGGTTTCTGTTCATCCAGTTCAAACTCTGCCCGCATGGATTCAAAGAATGCCGCATCAAAGTCATACATGGATTCATACAGAATCTTCATGGAGTGAATCGTCATGCCCAGCGGCGTATACGGTTCATCTGCCACAAACGCAATCTCTTTTCGTATGGATGGAACCTGCCAGGTATCCTTTCCGTTAAACTGAATCGTTCCCGCATCTCTCTGGTAGACGCCCGCAATCAGTCGCAGCAGTGTGGATTTCCCTGCACCATTGATTCCAACCAGTCCGCATACGGAACCATCGTTCAGTTTCAGATTGATATCCGTTAATACCTGCTTTTGTCCGAATGCCTTATCCAGATGTTCAATCGTTAACATGATCATCCTCCTCATAGACTTCTTTGATGCAGCGGAGCAGTTCTTTCTTTGTCACACCCTGCTCCTTCAGCTGACGCAATACCGTCAATGCGATATTGTTCTGCACAGACCCTGCCGTCTGTGCGACATATACGCCCTTCTTGGGAAGGTTGTATACGTATCCGTTCTTTTCCAGTTCACTGTAGGCACGCGCAACCGTATTCGGATTGATTCCGTTTTCGGATGCCAGCGTTCTGACAGATGGGAGTCTGTCTCCCGGCTTCAGTACGCCTGCGTCAATAAACCGGAGGATCTGGTTCTGAATCTGTTCATGGATCGGAACCTTGCTTTGGAGATTTAACAGAAACATGGCTTTCCTCCATCTGTACTAACTGTATTAACTGTATCATCTGTAATTTTTCTGTCAAGATGACGTGTCATTTTCCGGATTTATGAGATAAAGCGGCCAGGAAGCTGTCAACGAAGGTTACGTTTGAAAATCGGTATTGGCGGAGGTAAGATAAAAAATATAAGTCGTCTTTCAATACTGAAAAGGGGGTATAGAACTATGGAGACGAAAACAAGGAAACACATCATCGCAGACAAAGTACCTGTCATTGTTGCCATCATCCTCATGATTTTGGGCATTGCCCTGCCATCAGTCATCGCGGCACCGGTAGCTTCCATCTTTGGCGGAACTGATACCTATGCCGGCAAACTGTGCAACGCAATTGTTGCGATCGCGGTCTCATTCCTGTTAATGAAGCTGTATGTTCTCTGGTTCCGTCCGGAGTTTCAGGGAAACCTCGGGAAGGCCGGATTTGCGAAAGGCATGAAGCACCTGATTCCGTTTTTCGCAGCCTGGCTGATCTACTTCATTCTGAGTGCAATCATTGAAGGCGATCAGTTTGATCTGCTCAATCCACTGGTATGGATCAGCGGCTTTGGAGCAGGCGTAACCGAAGAGGTCGCATTCCGTGGACTTGCGACGACGACACTGCTTCGGAAATTCCGTTCCGAAAAACATGTGGTTCTTCCGGGAGTTCTGGTCGGCATTCTGTTTGGATCTGTTCATTTCACAAACATCACAGCCGGCGAAGACCCGCTCATTGTATTACTTACCGTCATCTTTGCGATTGGTGCAGGAATTCTCTTCGGTTCGATTTACACGATGTGCGGAAATCTCTGGCCGGTAATTATTGCGCATGGCGTGTACGATTCCGTTTCATTCTCGATTATTGAGGACGCATCTGCTCCTGTAGAAATCGGACTATTCACCTATTTACAGATCGGCATCATGTTTGCGGTTGGAATTCTGGCAACTGTGGTTCTGTGGAAGAAACGCAAAGAAGCTTCCGAGCTTTGGAACCGCAAGTGGAAAACCATTGCGTAAACAACTTTAATTCATAAAATCAGCAGAGCTGAAACGATGTGATTACGCTTCAGCTCTTTTTTCTGCCTGTTATTCGAACGTATTATCTGACCAAGAGTACCGGAATATGCAATCCCGTGTACTCTTTTTCCGTGTTTGTTTGTGTGTCCTTTTTGGTGTTAGAATAACGAACTATGTACACTACAGAACTCAGAAACAGAAAACTTCTCCAAAGAATTCTGCTGGCGATATTAGTATTTCTGGTGCTGTTTTTAATGGCTATGATGCGCATGCGTACGCATTCTGAAGACTTCCGGATCATCGACAACATGATTCATGTCGATGTCATTCGCAGTAACGGAGCCATTGAACACTACCCTTCCGGAACCGTGGACGCGATTCATAAAGGAGATCAGTTTGTTATTTATGCGGATGACGTATCCGAACTGAAATCAGGAAGTGCGTTAGTCTTTTCCATCTATAACAGTGAAGTAAGGGTATATTCGGATGATTCCCTGCTGTATGCCGACTACTACGATGATGTGAAAGACTATCAGCCAATTGGCGACCGCTGGTATGCGGTATCTCTTCCGGACACAAGCGACTGCCAGGATCTGCGGATCGAAGGCACGATGGTGCGCAATGGTACGATTTCACTGTTTTCTGAACTCAGGATCCTGCCGGCTACCTCTTCCTGGAAGAGTATTCTTTCCGGCAATGAATTTATGTTTCTGATATTCAGTACCGTAGTAATCGCATCCGGCGTCCTGCTGATCTTCTTCATCCTGACTTCGTTTCACGACAGACAGGTTCGCATGGGTATGTGGATCGCATTGTTTTCTTTCGTAATCTGCAACTGGTTTCTCGGCTACAAACTCTTCTTTTACATTATTTCAGATGACATTCATCTGAACGCTAATATCGAATATGTATCGTTCTTTGCGATCGGTGCGCCATTCTCCTTCTTTATGTATCATCATCTTCATAAAGAACTGTATAAGAAGATTTCCTTTGGATTCGGCGTTCTCTTTCTGATCGTGTTTACCATTTCTACCATCATCAACTATTCCCCGATCCTCATGAATTACTGTGATCTGCTGCCATACTGCCGCACCATTCTGGCACTGAGTCTGCTCTTCTTCGGCGTTGCGGTATTTACGGATACCAATGAAGATATGGAAGGCGCAACTGCCAACCATATTATCAAGTGGGGTGTCGTTGCGGCAATCGCTGTCGCGGTATTCGCATTACTGCAGGCACAGGTGGCCGCCGCAAATATTACCGAACGACTGAAAGGCGAGCAGGTGGATTTAGTGCCTGTTGCGATACTTGCGATTATCACCGCACTCTATGTATCGGTATTCTCCCGTTATGTGCAGGAAACCATGACGAAGATGGAAGCGGATCAGCTGAAGGCAATTGCTTTCATCGATCCTCTGACGGGTGCCGAAAACCGCAGTGCTCTGTATTCTCACCTGAACGATCTTTCACTCCGCAATCAGAAAGACTATGTCATTGTCTTCCTGGATGTGAATGATCTGAAAGTTACCAATGATAAGTATGGACATGCTATGGGCGATGAACTGATCGCAGCGGCTGCCAATCTGATCCGCCAGAGTTTCCGCGAAGGAACGCGCGGTTTCTGCGGCAGATGGGGCGGTGATGAATTCCTCGCCTGCGTCTATGGAAGTGAAGCAGACGCTAAAACATGTATCAAACGCTTCTATCAGAATCTCGATGAATTTAACAAAGCCTGCAAGCTTCCATTCCGCATGACCGTATCTTCCGGTTATGCCGTAAGTACAACCGAAAAACCTGTTGATTACGAAACCGCAATCAAACAGGCTGATGAAGCAATGTACATTGATAAAAAGAAATTCAAGGAACTCCACGGTCTTGTGACTGCACGATAACCCGGAAAACCATGGCTTTGCCAGCTGTATCAGTTATGCAAGAACGCGCTTTTCAAAGCCGGTACAGGAAATCCAGTAACAGAGATATGCAAATCCCAGAGGAATAACGATTCCCAGAAACAGCAGAATGACTGGAGACAGACCGGACAGCCAGGTCAGGAATTCCGGGGCGAAGTTGATGATCGACATGCATGCCCCGACCATGACAACGATCACGACAAGCCGTGCGATCTGACTTTTCTGTGGGCCGAAGAGAAACGCGGTCGTCAGAGTGATCGAAGAAGAAACGATTCCTGCCATGACCATTGAAATACATGTCACCCCAAGATCGCGGAATCCGTTTCCGATTCCGAATATACCGAATCCGATCCGCAGTACAACAAGCACCGCAACGCTGACTGCGATTACGATCAGTGCAAGAATGAATTTTTCTGTTACGAGATCACTGCGTTTTAACGGCAGCGTATCACAGAATGTGCACCACCTGGAGGTCTCATCCAGATTCTGCAGGGTGGAGATCATCGTGCATCCCATGAAGATACCGTACATACTCCAGAACGATCCAGTTTCGTTGAATACAGACACGAACAGAAAGACCAGTACAATCAGCGGCAGTATACGGAAGGATGTCAGAAGTATCCGCCCGTCTTTATACAGAAGTCCTTTCATTTTTTTAATTCTCCTTTAACCATCAGCACAAACAGTTCTTCGAGATCAGCAGGGAAGGATTCCATGCCGGCGGGAATCGCATCTTTCTTTACAACCGCCTCTGCGCCATAGGCGTTTTCCCGAATGCCGATCACCGCAGAGGAATCAATCTCCGCAAGGGTTTTCTTCGGGCAGTGCACCATGCGGTACATGTCTTTCAGCGTATCTTTTTCTTCACTGAGCAGAAGATTTCCCTTGTGCAGGAAGGTAATCAGATCACACGCCTTTTCCAGATCGCTGACAATATGTGAGGACATCAGGATGGAATGCTGTTCATCGCGTGTAAATTCAAGAAACAGATCCAGGAATTCATCGCGGACAACGGGGTCCAGGCCGCTTGTCGCCTCATCCAGGATCAATAGTTTCGGATGATGGGAAAGCGCACAGATGATCTGTGCCTTCATGCCATTTCCACGGGAAAGCTCAAAACACTTTTTGTTCTGCGGCAGCTCCAGTTTTGTACAGAGGCTGTCAAAATATGCCTGATCCCAGCTGGAATAGATGTCTGAAAGCACCCGGCTGACTTCCTTCACGGTGAGCTGGGAAGGAAGTCCATTTCCATCGAGCACAACGCCGATGTCATTCATGATCGGTTTGTTATGGCGCGGATCGCCGCAGCCAAGCACAGTGAACGAACCGCTGTCGATCGGATGGATTCCAAGCAGAGCTTTGATCAGGGTGGTCTTGCCGGCTCCGTTCTCCCCAACCAGGCCCATGATCATTCCTTCCGGCAGCGCTATGGTGATATTGTTCAGTGTGAAGTCTTTGTAGGATTTGGTTAAGCTGTTTATCTCAATGGCGTTCATTTGGATTCCTCCCAGATGGTATTCCACATCTCAAGCACGTCCTGTTTCGTAAGACCGCAGGCAGATGCCGCAGTCATGATTTCCGTCATATGCGATTCGATCTGCCGGAGCTTTTCCTCCTTCAGAAAGCTCATGTTCAAGGGGGACACAAAACTGCCTTTGCCGGCGATCGTATAGATATAACCTTCTTTTTCGAGCTCCTCATAAGCCCGCTTGGTGGTAATGACACTGATGCGAAGATCTTTCGCAAGATTTCGGATGGAAGGCAGAGCTTCATCCGCTTTGAGCGTCCCGTCCGTGATCTGAGCACGGATCTGTGTATAGATCTGTGTATAGATCGGCACTCCGCTCCGATTATCCAGAAGAAGATTCATCCGTTCACCTCCGTATATATACAGTATATACAGTAGATACAGTTTGTAAATCCCTTGTACGAAAAAAAATCGTCATGAACAGCTGAGTCTTGTGAACTTCCCTGGACCAAAACAACAACCAGGCATGACAAAAAAGAACTGCGATGAACGCAGCTCGATAATTTAACTATGCACATAATGTATTTTCTACTACATCCAATGTATTAATACTCCGGACTGACACCCTGCTGGAGATACTAGAAGAAAGTATCTCGAATCCGTTTTTTCTTCTGATTCTGCAATCAGCGTGTGATGACTTCACATGGAACATTGAAGATCTTTGCGACTTTGAGAATCGTATCAATGTGACGTCCCACTGCCTCAGCCATATGATGGGTCGGTCCTGCTTCATCCGCAATTCTCCAGTTTTCTGTTTCCGGACTTCCCATCAGAAACGTACCGCCCTCGATATATCGGTATCATTTGATCCGGCGGTTTCTGCCTGTTCTGCAGTTGCCTTTACCGACGCCGTACTCCAGTCTGTATCAGATTGTGCTGACGCTGATGACATAACAAAACGCAGTACCAGTCCGATTAAGACAGCTCCCACCAGCAATAAAACCGGTTTCCA
>JAFWJY010000268.1 GCA_017514525.1 Solobacterium sp.
ACAAAACAAGGCTACCCGGAACCTACCGGCCAGGCCAAGATCACACCTGGATTTAACCTTCCGAGCAAACATATCATCCATACGGTAGGGCCGATCGTTCAGGGTCGGCTGACGAAAGAAAACGAACGGATGCTGGCATCCTGCTACAGATCCATCCTGGAACTGGCGGATCAAAACGATATCAAGACTCTCGCATTATGCTGCATCTCTACCGGCGTATTCATGTTTCCGAATCAGCGGGCTGCAGAAATCGCCGTTGAAACTGTACGTAAATACCTGGAAGAAACCGGCAGCCAGATAAAAGTTATCTTTAATGTATTCAAGGATATTGATCTGATGTTCTATAAATTCTATCTGGGTGAGCCGGAAGAATAAAATCTCAACTTAACACTTCTGTTATTGACGGTCTCGAACTGTAAAAGGTTCGGGGCCGTTTTTTTGTTTCTGAACATACGGAAAAGAAAGGAGGAACGACTCATGGCAGTCTTCCGCGTGAAGAAAAACGAAAACTTTACCACAATGTGCAACATTCACTTGCGGGATAAAAGTCTGTCTCTCAAGGCAAAAGGGATGGTGGATGACAAGAAGATATCATTTAATCCTGCTGTCGAGCTTTCTTACCTGAAGCCGGAAGAACAGGACATGTTTGTGGAGGCTATGGAGAATGCGCAGGTTGCTCCTTCGCTGTCCCAGGCGCAGCGAATGAAGAAGCTGAGCCAGCAAGGTCAACTGACAATGGAAGCCATGGAGGATATGTTATCGGAGGACAAGAAGGCCCCACTGGACCGAGTAGTATTTGATCACTTCATCCGTCAGCAACAGGAAGATATCTTCGATGATCCTGCGGTCATGAAGTATCGTGAAGGACTTACGGGAATGGCTCGCATTAACTGGCTTAAAGCCAGGCGGGGCTATTCGGTTATCTATGCCTGATGGCCGGATCAGATGAGTTCACTAAATTGTTAATATACCCTCCGTTTTATTGAAAATGAAAAGCCAACGGATTTCACCGCCGGCTTTTTTAGCTGTGTGATTATACAAGACGTCCCGCAACAAATCCTTCGTGAATAGCGTCATAGATCTGACGAACACGTTTGCTGTCGCCGACATTGTAAACTTCAATGTCCGCTTCATCCAGCTGATCTGCCAGAGAATGCTGGGCAGTGAAGCCTGCCGCTGTGACAACCGCGTCAGCTTCGATTTCCGATGTGTTTCCCCAGCGGTCGATCAGTGTGATGCTATGATCGTTCACCGCTTCAAGGCGCTTGCCGGTCAGGACACGGATTCCCGCTTCAGCAATCCTGATGCTGTAGGCCTGGCAGGAAGAAGCCGGATTAGCCAGGAAGGCATCCGCCATTTCAACGACAGTGACTTCCTTGCCTGCTTCATGCAGTTCAAGAGCTGTCTCCGCGCCGGTGATGCCGCCGCCGATGACTGCCACTTTATTGCCGCTTACCTGCATTTTTCCGCCAAGATAATCCATGGCGGAAACAACCTGCTTACACTCAATTCCATTGACGTTCAGCTTCCGTGCCTTGCCGCCGATGGCGATGATGACTGCGTCAAAGCCGGTTTTCAGTGTTTCGAAGTCCGCTGCTTCATGCTTCAGTGTGATGTTTTCCTGCTTTTCGATCTGCCGCTTGTAGAATTCGATCAGACGGCGGATATTGGCCTTGTGCTCAGGAGCGGAAGCTTCAATCATCGCACCGCCGATTTCGCGCTTTTCAAACAGGGTGACCTTATGGCCGCGTTTTGCTGCCGTAAGAGCTGCTTCGCAGCCGGCAGGACCGCCGCCGACAACAGCCACGTTCTTAACAGTTTCAGCCGGAACAACCGGGGCGCATTCATACTTGTAGAGGGTAGGATTGACGGTACAATGGATGACATGGTGGCCAAGCATTCCCTTGTCGATACAGCCGATCATGCAGTTGATGCAGGGGGTGATGTCCTCTGCGCGGCCTTCCTTTGCCTTGCGTGCCCAGGCTGGATCAGCCAGCTGGGAGCGTCCCAGGGCGACGAAATCGCCGCAGCCTTCTTCAAGGAGCTTTTCAGCTTCCTCAGGGGAGAAGATATTGTGACCGACAAACACAGGAATGTTAACGGCATCCCTGATCTTTTTTGTCAGAGCAGCGTTGAAACAGTTGGGCAGAACGAATTCCATGGCAGCAGTCGCATGTGTGCCGCCCATCAGGTTCAGATGGGAAACTCCTTCACGCTCCAGTGCCTTTGCGACTTCGATGGTTTCCTCAACACGGATTCCTTCCGGTTCCCAGTCCTCTGTGCTCAGCTTGACGCCGACCGGGAAATCCGGACCGACGGCCTGCTTCATGGCGCGTACGATTTCAAGCAGCAGACGCATTCTGTTCTGAAGGCTGCCGCCGTACATGTCTGTGCGCTTGTTGTCATGGGGTGAAAGGAAATTGGTGGGAATGCAGCCGGCAGCGCCATGGAGTTCCAGCACTTCAAATCCGGCGTCCTTGCAGCGGGCAGCTGCACGTCCGAAGGCAGCCACCAGTTCATGGATTTCTTCGATGCTCAGCGAGCGGGGCAGTTTGGCACCCATCTGGAACCAGGGTTCAAAAGTAATAGGGGAAGCACCGATGACGTCAGCACTACCGACAAAAGCAGCGTCACGGCCCGGGTGCGCAATCTGCATGCCCGGCACAGCGCCATGTTCCTTGACCGCTTCCGCCAGAAGCGAAAGACCGGCCACATACTCATCTGCATGTGCGGTCAGACCGCAGGAAGTCATAGGAACAGGGACAACGTTGTCCATGAAGATCAGACCTGCGCCGCCTTCGGCTGCTTCCGCATACGCCTTGATCTGGCGGTCTGTTACAGTTCCGTCGGGGTTGCCGAGATATGTGCCCATGGAGTTGCGCACAATGCGGTTTTTAATGACGACATTGCCTAAACGGCCTTTTTCAAAAAGCTTTGGATAGAATTGGTTTTTCATTGAGTGTCCTCCTCTTACTTGTTATTGCATTCACAATTTAAACTGTATGAAGGAGGCGTTCAAGCAACAGGTTTACAACAGCTGGTGTTTATGCAACATATATTGCATAACTGTTTCATACTTCATTGAAAACGTGTGCCGTTTGGTTTATATTTTGCAGGGAAGGAGGCATTCCATATGTCAGTTGACCTGCGGGTGATTAAAACACGCGAAAACATTCAGAACCAGATGATCCGGCTTCTGGAGACAGTGCCGTTTGAAAAGATTACAGTAAACCAGCTGATTGAGGCATGCCGCATCAACCGTTCCACATTCTACAGAAACTATGAAGATAAATATGACCTGGTCAGAAAAATGTGCCGGGAACAGCTCGATGAATTCCAGAGAGCACTGCGCACGGATTTTATCGCCCTGCCTGAGCTGGGGGAGGAGGAAACCCGGGAATCTTTCCTGCCGCTTCTGAAATACTTTGAAAAGAACCGCAGTGTCCTTGTGATCTTATGCGGACATGATCTTCCGACAGATCTATCGGGCGACATGCACCGGATCTACAGTGAAAAGATTCTTGAGCAGATGGTAAAGCATTTTTCAATTCCTGCAGCCCGTCGCAGTATGGCTTCTTACTACGCCAGACTGATCAGCGGAAACATTCTCACTTCCATTCTCTGGTGGCATGAACAGCAGTTTAACGCCTCGGAAGATGAAATGCTGGAAATTATCCGTACAGCGGTCAGTCACGGCGTTTACAACAGCATGCATGACAATCTTGGACTCTGAAGAAAAATGATTCCGGAGTGTAACAGCTTATGAAAAATCATGAATATGTCGATGGAGAACATTCTTGGTTCGAAATCAGGGATTGAGTTAAGGCTCTTTACAAATAGCATTATCACAAAACAAGGCTATCCTGAGCCTACCGGTCAGGCCAAGATCACACCGGGATTTAACCTTCCGAGCAAATATATTATCCATACGGTAGATCCTATCGTTCAGGGTCGGCTGACCAAAGAACACGAACGGCTTCTGGCACAGTGTTACAGATCATGCCTTGAAATGGCGGATGAAAATCATCTTGAATCCATTGCCTTCTGCTGTATTTCCACAGGCGTATTCATGTTCACGAATCAAAGAGCGGCAGAAATCGCTGTTGAAACTGTTACGAAATACCTGGATGAAACCGGCAGCCGGATCAAGGTCATCTTCAATGTCTTCAAGGATATTGACCTGATGTTATATAAAAACAATCTGCGTGAGCCGGAAGCGGAATAAAACCACAACTTAACACTTTGTCATTGACGGTCCCGGACTGAAAAAGGTTCGGGGTTGTTTTTTCTGAACATATGGAAAAAGAGGAATTACTCATGACAGGAATTTGAAATTACACATTATCAGCTGCAGAGACGGCAAAGGAGGAAATCGAATATGGCATTTTTCAACAGCGCAGCAGGTGTAATGCAGACTCCTGAATTCATGTTTTGCGCAAGCCGCAGCGCTCTGATGCTGATCATTATCGGCCGCATTATCTTTACAATCATGCGGCACATCTGGAATTCTATGGCAATCATGATTGTGATTGAAGTTTTTCCGGTTCTGATCATTGCCGGGGCTGTGGTAATTGAAGACGAATTACAGATGGCCAGTGAGAGCTTTGGCGGTTTCATGAGAACATGAGCCGTTCTGAATTTTAACTGTCACATGAATAAATCACTTGTTTTAGGGAACGTTTTCATCAGCAACAAGGAAAATGTTCCCTAATGTTTCTTGGTTTTTAGGGAACATCTTGATATAATATGCATAGAAATGTTCCCTAAAGGAGATTTATATTATGTCTGCATTTGATGAAATACAATCTGTTCTTCGTGAGCGGGCTGATCTGAACGCAAGATTATCGCTGATTCCCTATGAAGGTACACCTGAAATCAAAGAAGTAAGCGGCCAGAAGTATCTCTATACAAGAAAGCGGGTCGGAAGCAGGGTCACATCCACCTATGTCGGAACGTATTCGGATGAACTGTACCAGCTGCTCCTGCGAAACACCAGAGAAGCGCGTGAGATCCGGAAGAGGTTAAGAAAACTCGATAAGACACTGGCGGAATTAGGCTATCAGGAAATCGAGCTTTCTCCCCGTGTGATTGAGAATCTGGACTTTGCCAGAGCCAACATGAAGGCCAACATCTATGATCAGGCGGTTCTGGAAGGTGTTGCCACTTCATTTCCGCAGACAGAGGAGATCATAGAGAACGGTAAAGTAAATGGTATGACCGCTTCGGATGTCCAGAAGATCCTGAACCTGAAGCATGCCTGGGAATTCATTCTGGACCAGGACGTAATACAGGCAAAAAGCGATTACTATGTTCTCTGTCATATTGCCAGGCTTGTGAATGAGGGCTTTTTTGCTGACGGCGGAAGGATCCGCGGTGTTCCTGTAACAATCGGAGGTTCATCTTATATTCCGCCCCTTCCAATGGAATTTGAGGTCAGGGAAAGAATTGAAGAGATACTGCAGTATGATACGGAAGATATCGATAAAGCAATCTCTTTGTGCCTGTATACGATGAAAACACAGGTTTTCATCGATGGGAATAAGCGCGCTGCCGTCATCTTTGCGAATCATTTCCTGATTGCCCATGGACAGGGATTTCTGGTGATTCCGGAGGTGCATGTTGCTGAGTTTAAGAAGCTTCTTGTGGCCTACTATGAGGGAGAAGACGCGGGTATAATTACAGCTTTTCTAAAAGACAACTGCTGGAAGACTTTTTGACAATTCGAAGCTGCTCACACACATTTTTGAATGATTGTATCAGGAAAGACTGTATCAGTTTCTTTGATACAGCCGGTTGCATACCGCTTGATGGCACAGTGGTATTGTAAGGAAATTGTGTGTGATTCAGAATCATTAAAATGATGCAGAGTAAGGCATACACACAGAAATGTCACAGTCAGACAAGTGTGGAGAACTGTATTCATACCTATGCGGGTATACAGCTCAGAGAAGAGTGTTACCGGCAGATGAATATACTACGTGCCAGATACGGACCGGAGTATGAACAGCCTGTTGCTGTACCGATGTTAACCCCGGGATATAATCTCCCCGCAAAGAACATTATCCACATCGTAGGACCAATCGTATCCGGAAGGTTGACGAAAGAATTGGAAGAAGATCTTGGGGATTGTTACAGGAATACACTGGATCTCTGTGAAGAAAATTATATTAGGTCCGTGGCATTCTGCTGTATTTCCACCGGTGTCTTTCATTTTCCCAATAAACGGGCTGCAGAGATTGCGGTTCAGACCGTAACGGAGTGGTTATCCGTACACCCGGAAACCATGGACAGGATCATCTTCAATGTATTCAAAGATGAGGATAAAACATACTATGAACAGGAATTATACTGAGCTTCCCAATGGCTATCTTGAAACCATACAGCGTGGAATCAACGGTATACGTCGTTTTCAGGGTGGATTGACTTCCGGCAGTCTCTCCCGGGAAGAAGCCATAGCCAGGCTGAAAACAGAAATTGAGACTGCGGATGCCATTGTCATCGGTGCAGGTGCAGGATTATCCACTTCCGCAGGGTTTATCTATACCGGAGAGCGGTTTGAGAAGTGGTTTTCTGACTTTATTCAGACTTATGGTATACGGGATATGTATGCCGGAGGCTTTTACCCATATCCCTCTAAAGAGATTTTCTGGGCATACTGGTCACGGTATATCTACATTAACCGGTATATGGATCCTCCGAAATCGGTATACGAGAAACTATTATCTCTGGTGAAAGACAAGGATTACTTTGTGATCACCACAAACGTGGATCACTGTTTCCAGAAAGCAGGGTTTGACCAAGATCGTCTCTTTTATACACAGGGAGATTATGGATTGTTCCAGAGCACAAATCCGGAGAACCGGAAAACGTATGAGAACGAAGAGTGGATCATGCGCGCAATGGAAGCCCAGGGTTTTGTGAAGAATGCGGAAGGTCTGTACGAAGCTCCGGAACATGGCATGATCAGGATGGAGATCCCGGCAGAACTGTTGCCGAAATGTCCGGATGATGGTTATGACATGACCATGAATCTTCGCTCAGATGAGTCCTTTGTGGAGGATGAAGGATGGTACAGAGCCTCTGCAGCCTATGCGGAATTCCTGCGTAAACATGCGCACCAGCATCTGTTATTCATGGAAATCGGTGTGGGTATGAATACTCCGGTAATCATCAAGTATCCGTTCTGGCAGATGACGAATGACAATTCGAAAGCAGTCTATGCC
>JAFWJY010000269.1 GCA_017514525.1 Solobacterium sp.
AAAAGGAGCTGTCTGTACGATTCGCAAAGAACGTACCGCAAAATCCATGGAACATGTAATTCATGCCGGTCCTCAGCTGACAGAGGACCAGAAGCGTGCAGTTCAGGAAATCGAAGAGAGCAGCGATACGATTTTTCTCCTGCATGGTCAGACCGGCAGCGGCAAAACAGAGATCTATCTGAATCTAGCAGCCCGGGCGCTGGAACAGGGCAAACAGGTGCTGATCCTAGTACCGGAGATCAGTCTTACCCCGCAGATGATTGAACGGGTATCCTCCCGTTTTGGAGAAGAGCTTGCGATTTATCACAGCGGCTTGAATCCACAGGAAAAGTATGAGCAGTATCGCATGGTGAAAAGCGGACGTGCCGCAATCGTTGTCGGCACACGCAGTGCGGTCTTCCTGCCGTTTTTGAATCTTGGCCTGATTGTCATGGATGAGGAACAGGATGGTTCCTACAAACAGGATACCCAGCCTGCTTATCACTGCCGGGATGTTGCGGTATTCCGGGCAAACGCGCATTCCTGCAAAGTGGTACTCGGCAGTGCAACGCCAAGTCTTGAAAGCTATGCCCGGGCCCTGAAGAAGGTTTACCATCTGGTAGAGCTGAAAGAACGGATAAACCGTACGCTGCCCAGCGTATCAATCATATCCCTGAAGGAATGCATGAAGCAGGGGCAGTCCTATATCCTCAGCGATCCTCTGCGTGAAAAGATGCAGGAACATCTGTCCCGCCACAAGCAGATCATTCTGTTGCTGAACCGCAGAGGCTATCACACGATGCTGCGCTGCAATTCCTGCAAGGAACCGCTCGTCTGCAAGCATTGTGATACAACACTTTCCTACCATCATCAGACCAAAACCATGGTCTGTCATTCCTGCGGCACTTCGTATCCGATTCCCTATGTCTGCCCAAACTGCGGCGCAAAAGAAGGCTTTGGCAGCTATGGCTTTGGCACTGAACGTCTGGAAGCGGAAGTGAAGCAGGCGTTTCCGCAGGCACGTGTACTGCGCATGGATGCGGACACCACCTCCGCTCATAATGCCCACGAAAAGCTGCTGCTGCAGTTTGGCCGGCATGAAGCGGATATTCTGGTTGGCACGCAGATGATTGCCAAGGGACTGGATTACCCCGATGTGACGTTAGTCGGCATTCTGAATGGCGATGAAGGACTGAACCGTACAGATTACCGTTCCTGTGAAGTGATTTTTGATCTGCTGATGCAGGCGGCCGGCCGCAGCGGACGGGGTGAAAAGGAGGGAGAAGTGGTCCTGCAGGTCTTTGACCCAAACCACTACGCGGTTGTTTCTGCCGCAAATCACGATTACAATGCATTCTTCCAGACCGAGATGAAGTTTCGTCATGCGGCACAGGAACCTCCCTATACGTATCTGATCGCATTGACGGTATTGAACCGTTCGGAACAGGGCTGTCAGGAATGCGCACTGGCACTTATGAACGGCTTATCCGGAAACTTCCGGAAGATTGGTCTGATCCCGCTCCCAAAGCGACGGGATACTTACCGCTATCGCATTCTGCTCAAAGGCAAAGACCTGGAGGAAATGCGCACTGCCGTACGTAATCTGTTGGATGATAATCCAAACCTGCGAAAAAAAGATATCCGGATCGATGTGAATCCGATGAATTTGGAGTAACTCATGGAACCTAGAAAAACAGCCTGGTCGATCCTCTGCCGGGTGATCCAGGAAGGCGGGTATGCAAATCTGCTGCTGCGGAAGCTGCCAGAGGACAGCACCCGAGAGGACCGTGCCCTAGTCAGTGAGATCGTTTATGGAACCCTGCGTAATCAAACAATGCTGGAACTGCAGTGGAAGGATCTTGTACGCACCAGCGTACGTCCCAAAACAGCGATCCTGCTGGACCTTTCTGTCTATCAGCTTCAGTATATGAGCCGCATACCAGCCTACGCCGTAATCAATGAAGCGGTACGGCTTGCGGAAAAACGGGATAAAGGATTTGTGAACGCGGTGCTGCGTGCTGTCAGTAAGCGGGACCCCATCCAGCCACAGGGAGAGGAACTGGAATGCCTGGCAATCCGCACCTCGCATCCATTATTTCTGCTGAAACTCTGGGCAAAGCAGTATGGCATGGAAACAGCTGCCGCAATCGCCCAGCATGATCAGCTTCCTTCCAGGGTGTATGGACGCCTGAATACATTGCGCGCAAACAAAGATGATCTGAACAGTGTTCAGTTTCTGGAAGGGGCTTGCTTTGTCTGCGATGGGGATCTGATTCACAGTTCCTGGTTCAAAGAGGGAAAAGCTCTGATTCAGGACCGTGCCTCTCAGAAGATCGTCCCGCTGCTTGACCCAAAGCCTGGCATGCGGGTGCTGGATGTCTGCAGTGCCCCAGGCACCAAGGCTCAGCAGATGGCATGTCTTATGAACAATGAAGGCCGGATCGATGCGTACGACTGCTATCCGGAACGGGTGAAACTGATTGATGCCCTGATGGAGCGTACAGGCGTATCCATCGTACACAGCGGTGTGCGCGATGGAACAGTGCCGCTGGAAGAACGTTCAGAATCCTATGACCGCATTCTAATTGACGCGCCATGTTCCGGGCTTGGTGATCTGTCCCATAAACCGGAGATCCGGTTTCATGTGACGCCGGAATCTCTGGATGAACTGGCGGCGCTTCAAAAACAGCTGCTGGACGTCAATGCGCCGTACCTGAAAAAAGGCGGGCAGATGGTCTACAGCACCTGCACGCTGAACAAAAAAGAAAATGAAAGTCAGATCAAGGCGTTCCTGGCCCGTCATGAGGAATTTGAACTGATGGAAGAACACACCGTATTCCCGATGGAAGAGGACAGTGACGGATTCTATATGGCATTGCTGAAAAAAAGATTGTGAATTCTTTATTTATATTCACGATGAAAGTATTACCCGATATAATATCGGTAAAAGTGAGGTACTGATAATGTTTGGTTTTGGTGATATGATCTCCAAATTAAAGAAGAATCCGAAGCGGATTGTCTTTACAGAAGGCGCTGATCCCCGGATTCTCGAAGCCGCAAGCCGTCTGCTTGCGAGCTCCTTTCTCCATCCGGTGCTCTTAGGAAACCCGGAAAAGATTCAGGCATCTGCGGAAGAGGCCGGTTTCAACATCCGCGGTGCAGAAATTATTGATCCTGCAAACTGGGATCGGTTCGATGAAATGGTTGACCAGTTTGTAGAACTTCGCAAGGCGAAGGGAATGACACCGGAAAAGGCAAAGATCACTCTGGCAAGTGCGAACTACTTCGGCACCATGCTGGTAAAAATGGGTGTTGCGGACTGTC
>JAFWJY010000023.1 GCA_017514525.1 Solobacterium sp.
ATATGGAAAAGGCACTTCGCAAAGTTATTATCTATGCAGATCATGAATATGAATGCTATGCAAAATTCCAGAATCTGCTTTCGCAGTCCACTTCAGAAAACCTGGTACAGTGTCACAAATCGTATGTTGTTAATACCAGTCAGATCAAATCCTTAACCCGGACACACTGTGTCCTTTTGGATAATACCGTCGTACCGATTTCCAAAACGTATTACGCATCTATATTTAATCGGCTTTCTCACAGTAAAACCGGAGCCCATGCATGAAAGTCCGATTGTTTCCCATACCGTTTTTGTTTTTTATCCTTGCTCAGATCATAACGATTTCATTATTGCTCGTTATGAGCCGCAGACCAGACTTATTTCTGCCAAGTCCGGTTTTTTTACTGATCATTCTCGTCACATTCGTTACATATATCTACACGTTTTATGAATTTGTTTCCTACATCCGCAAACTCTATATCGCAGAGTATTCCCACAGGCTGGAAAAAAACTGCCGTTCTCTGCTGACTTCCTATCAGTCATTTGGTGCGCAGCAGCGAGAATTCCAGAAAGAGACACACGATATTCTTAACGCCCAGTTTACCTACCATTCCCTGCTTGATCAGGGAAAGAAGGACGAGGCAGAGCGCTATCGTCTGCAGAAGCAGGAAGAATGGAGACAGAAATCATGATGCTCACCTATCTGATTGATTTCTTCACCATGTATAGCAGCACTATTCCCTATGTTGTCTTTTTCCATATGTTTTACGGAAAAGAAGACTCCATGAAGGAATCGCTGTTATGGATGCTTCCCTACACCCTTCTGTTTTATGCAGTTGTAATGCTCTCTTATCTGATCCCAAATGAACTGCTTGGCATGGCTGTAAAAACTGTGGTGAACAGTCTGCTGTATATTCTGTTTTTCCACATTCGTTTCCGCAAACCATATCTTCAGTTGTTTTTCCTGACCTGCCAGGTCTCGATCATCGTCATCTTTTCCCAGCTTCTGCTGTCCTCATTCCTGGATCTTTCGTATTTCGCCAATTATCTGAGTGAAGAACGACAGTTTCTTTACATCACAATTATCTCTCTGCTATGCAGCGTTCTCGAAATCTTCCTGGTCTGGTTCTTCATGACCTTTTTCAAAAAATCATTTTCAAAAGTCCGGATTCCCGGCAGCCTGCTTCTACTTCTTGTCGTTACACTGACGGCCATCGTTTCGCAGGGAGCACTGCTGATGTATTTCAACAACTCCGATTCTGTCGTCTCCCCGGTTATCATGATCCCATTGATTATTCTGTATGTAGCGCTGCTTGGTGCACCAATTTACATGATGTTTCATGAGACAACCCTGCGTCAGCGTATTCGCAAGCTGCCGGTATTCTCTGTATCCAATGAACATCTCAACGATCAGCTTCACTTCCTCGAGCAGCAGAAACAGGAAATACAGGCGGCCGAAACAGAACTGCGCAACTACAAACAGAACGCAGATCTTTCGGTATCGATCAACGATGTATACGCCGCTGCCAACAAATATGTTGAGAATCTGTATACCGATAACCCGGTTATCAATACCCTGCTGATGTATTACTCCGACCGGTTTGAACGTGCTGGCATAACATATTCCTTTCAATTTGAAACCAGCACCTATACTCCGATTCCGGATAATTTCCTGATTTATGTATTTTCCGGATTGCTTGATAATATGCATTCCTCAGTTACGCTTCGCTTTACCAGAAACGCAAACATTTATACGCTTTCTGTCTCAACTACTGGCGGAATAACCGATACTGCACACCTGGCACTGAAGTCTCTGCAAAACCTGTCTTCGAAAGATAAGATTCGCTTTGAAACATACTCTGCGGATCAGGCAGATCACATCAGAATTCATTTCCTCACCTGATTCAGAAACTGTTTGGAACATATAAAAAGCCGGGAGTGTTAGCTCCCAGCTATCGAAAGTTGTCTGATTACTCAACTGCGACTTTAACGCCCGGGCCCATTGTGGACGCAACTGTGCAGCTCTTGATATAAGCGCCTTTAACAGTTGCCGGCTTGATCTTGGAAATCTGATCATACAGAGCCTTGAAGTTCTGAGCCAGTGCTTCGTCAGAGAAGCTTGTCTTACCGATCAGGACATTGACGTTGCCGTCTTTGTCGGTACGGTATTCAACTTTACCCTTCTTGATCTCTTCGATCGCCTGAGTAACGTTCGGTGTGACAGTTCCTGTCTTAGGGTTCGGCATGAGGCCTTTCGGACCCAGCAGTTTACCGAGCTTACCGAGCTGACCCATCATATCCGGAGTCGCTACGATAATATCGAAGTCAAACCAGCCGCCCTGAATCTTGTCGAGCATATCCTTGCCGCCGACATAGTCAGCACCTGCTGCCTTCGCTTCTTCTTCCTTGGCACCCTGTGTGATAACAAGAACACGACGTGTCTTACCTGTACCATTCGGGAGTACCATTGCACCACGGATGTTCTGATCTGTCTGACGAGGATCAATGTTCAGATTGAAACATGCCTCGATGGAAGAATCGAACTTTGTGACACTTGTCTTCTTTGCAAGTGCTACCGCTTCCGCATACGGATATGTTCTGGAGCGGTCGATCTGCGCAGCCGCAGCATTATACTTCTTACCTGCCATGATTACGCCTCCCATCCTTCAATGGTAATACCCATGTTGCGGGCAGTACCGGCAACGATCTTCATCGCTGCTTCTACGTCATTTGCGTTGAGATCCGGCATCTTGTATTCCGCAATCTCACGAAGCTGAGCTTCCGTAATCTTTCCGGCTTTAACGGTCTTCGGTGTGCCGCTTGCCTTCGCAACGCCAGCAGCCTTCTTCAGAAGAACAGCAGCCGGTGTTGTCTTGATCACAAAGTCGAATGTCTTGTCTTCATACGCTGTGATGATGACAGGAACGATATCGCCCTTACGATCTTTTGTCGCATCATTGAATGCGGTGCAGAACTGCGGCATGTTGATGCCGGCAGAAGCGAGTGCAGGTCCTGGTTTAGCGCCGCCTGCAGGGAACTGAAGTTTACAAACCTTCGCAACTTTCTTTGCCATGTGGCATTCCTCCTTTTCTGTCAGAAAGTCACATGCAGTGGTTCAGCGGATGAGCTGCTCATCCTCCCACGCATGCGCACATCATAAAAAATGAGTGCCTATTTATAATAGACACTCCGTAATCGTCCGTCAACTGAAAGTTACGGTATCTTCCGTATCTTCGATCGCATCCTCTCCGCTGTCCACCGGTGTTTCCGGGGGAATATAGCTTCCCTCTGCGATCTTTGCGTCAAATACCTCATCCATGAGATCAATGATCAGATTGGCCATGTAATCCTTGGAATAGTCATACAGATCCGCAACTTCCTGAATCCGTTTCCGCTGTACATAGATCATCCAGATAATGACGCGGAAGCTGGGCAGAGATACTCTGCTGATCGTATTGATAATGTTTTCCACTTTTTCCTGTTTTTCCTGAAGCTGGCGCTGCAGCGAATTGCTTTGTTCTACATACTTGATCAACCGGTTTTTCCATGGATCCCGACGGATTCTGACCTTGGTAAGATCCACGGCATGCACACCCGCCATCTTTACATCCATCCGCTTGATTTCCAGCATCAGGTCCTTGATATCAGCCAGATAATAAAAATAATTCCGGCATTCTCTTTTAAAAGCCATAATGGCTTCCCGGTTTCTCATTTTATAAAGCCCCTCTTAAGCCTTCCTATTGTATCAAACTGCATCACTGGAAACACTTATTTCTGCCTGTTTTTTTCATGAATACCCTTGATTTTACCGTGCACATGGTAAAATAGATTTAGATTGATTTTGGTATAAATCATCATTAGGAAACCGGAAGAACCGGAAAAAGGAGATTAGAGCTATGGGACTTATTCAGGCGGCTTTATCCGCAGCAGGCAGTACGTTTGCTGATCAGTGGAAAGAGTACTTCTACTGCGAAGCAATTCCGTCCGACACAATTGCAGTGCGCGGGCTGAAAAAGGTACGCGGGCTTTCTTCCAATCGGGGAGACGACAACATTATTTCGGATGGCTCTGTCATCGCAGTCGCTGACGGTCAGTGCATGATCATCGTTGAGCAGGGACAGGTAGTAGATATCTGCGCCCAGCCGGGTGAATTCAAGTACGACTCCAAAACAGAACCTTCCCTCTTTACCGGAAGTCTGGGCGATGGAATCAAGAATGTTTTCGCACAGATTGGCAAGCGTTTCACATTCGGCGGTCAGCCGGCAGAAGATCAGAGAGTTTACTACTTCAACACAAAAGAACTCCCTGGCATCAAGTATGGTACTCCTTCACCGGTTCCATTCCGTGTCATTGACAGAAACATCAACCTCGATGTTGATATCTCGGTTAAGTGCTTTGGCGAATACAGCCTCAAAGTAACAGATCCGATCAGCTTCTATACCAATGTATGCGGCAACTTTGCCAACAGATATCCGGTAAGTGAGATTGAAAGCCAGCTCAAGACCGAACTGCTTACAGCACTTTCCCCGGCATTTGCCAAGCTGTCGGCAGAAGGCGTCCGCTATTCCGAAGTACCAGGACGTACTCAGGAACTTGCAGAAGCGCTCAATGAGCAGCTCTCCAAGAAGTGGAAAGAGCTCCGCGGTCTTGAAATCGTCAGCTTCGGCGTTTCCTCCATCAAGGCATCTGAAGAAGATGAACGGATGATCAAGGAAGCTCAGCGCGACGCAATGTACAAAGATCAGACTTACGCCGCTGCGACACTCGTCGGTGCTCAGGCACAGGCTATGAAAGACGCAGCGAAGAACGAAGGCGGTGCCGCAACAGCCTTCATGGGTGTAAACTTGGCAGCCAACGCCGGCGGCGCAAACGCAAATACGCTGTACGCCAACGGTGCAGCACAGCAGCAGGCTCCGGCAGCTGCTCCTGCAGGCAACACCTGGACCTGCCCGAAGTGCGGCAAAGTCAATGATGGCAACTTCTGCGGCCAGTGTGGTGAAAAGAAACCGGATAACGGCAAGTGGATCTGCCCGAAGTGCGGCAAAGAAAACGACGGCAATTTCTGCGGCCAGTGCGGCGAGAAGAAGCCTCAGTAATCGTTTTGTCATTCGTGACACAGCCGTATCCTGCGGCTGTGTCATTTTCTAAAGGAAAGGAGCGTGGTTCGTATGGCCGATCAGGTTTCGAATTACAAATGCCCAAACTGCGGCGGTCCGCTGCGTTTTGATCCGGCTACGCAAAAACTGAAATGTGAATACTGCGACTCTCTGTTTACCCAGGAGGAAGTGGATCAGTTTTACCGTAAAGATGAAGAAGCTGCTGCCGCTGAAGGCACTGACCAGAAGTGGGAAACCGATACCGGGGAGTGGAGTGAAGAAGAAGCAGCGCATATGCGTGCTTACAGCTGCCCTTCCTGCGGTGCTTCTCTGATTGCGGATGAAAATACAGCCGTTACCGTATGCCCCTACTGCAATAACCCGACGGTTGTTGCGGGACAGTTCGTCACGAAAAAACCACAGTTTGTACTTCCATTCAAACTGGATAAAGATAAAGCAGTTGAAATTCTCAATAACTTCTATAAAGGCAAACCGCTTTTACCAAAAGCATTTACCTCCCAAAATCACATTCAGGAGATCAAAGGCGTCTATGTGCCATTCTGGCTCTATAACGGCGTCATGGATTGCCATATGACGTTCAATGCGCAGAATGTACGGCAGTTTTCCCACGGTGATGAGATCATCACGGAAACAGATCACTACCAGTTGGTTCGCAATGGTACGGTGACATTCTCCGGTGTACCGGCAGATGCCTCCAGCAAAATGCCGGATGAATACATGGATGCGATTGAGCCGTTTGACTATAGCCAGCTGAAAGACTTTGACACCATGTATCTTGCCGGCTATATGGCTGACAGCTATGACGTTGATGCGGAACAGGACCGTGAACGCGGTGAAGCCCGCATGAAAGCCTCCGCTGTCAAATCCATCACTGCCACCGTTACCGGATTTTCGGCGGTTTCGCCAATCAGCACGCAGATCACAAAGCTGGATGGCGCTGCGGCTTACGCCTTCCTGCCGGTATGGCTGTTATCCACACAATGGAATGGGGAAACCTATCTGTTTGCGGTCAACGGGCAATCCGGAAAGATTGCCGGTGACCTTCCATCAGATAAAGGTCTGGCGATCGCATGGTTTTTGAGAATCACATTTGCGATGTTTGTGGTTGTTTCAATCGTGCTCTACTTCATCGGAGGTGGTTTCTTATGATTCTGAAACGTCTTCAGAGTATCGGCATGGTATTCCTGTTCCTGTTCGGACTGCTTCTGTTTCCGATTCGGTCTCATGCCGATTCGGCTGCCTATGTCATTGATGAGACTGGGGTTTTCACAAGTGATCAGCTTCTCGAGCTGAATGATCTTGCGGAACAGGTTACCAACGATCGGGAATGCGGTGTCTATGTAGTCATCACCAAAAATATGCATGGCTACAGTGAGCGGGATTTCGCGGAAGGACTCTTCTTCAACTATGATCTCGGTTATGGATTGAAAGACAACCCAAGCGGCATCATTCTCGCAATCGATTACAACGATCGGTTCTATGATGTCTACTCCTACGGCGCAGCCGGTGATACCTTCACCACCGCACGTCTTGATTCGCTGAATGATCTAGTCTATGACTATCTGGTCAAAGACGACTGGTTTGGTGCCTGCAAAGCCTTCATCAACAAATGTGATGAACTGCTGGAAAGCACCGGGTATGTATACCATACGATTCAGTATACCGATCCAACGATCGCTCCGCATATTGTAGAAACCAGCCCGGAACAGCGGCGCAATGAATTCCTGCTGCGGCTTCCGTTTGCGGCACTTGGCAGTTCCATTGTCGGCGGCATCTCTGTCATGGTCATGAGAGGCCGAAACAAACGCACCGGCCTTGCGAAAAATGCCGATCAGTACATCGTGAACAACGGTGTCCGACTGACGCAGTCCAGAGATATGTTTATCAACCGCACCCGTTCGGTTACGCGTATTCAGCGTGATACCGGCGGTGGCGGCCATGGAGGCGGCGGTCACAGTTATCACTCCAGCGGAGGAACACATTCTTCCGGCGGACGTCATTTCTGACACGCAGGGAGCTGTCTAGAACAGCTCCTTTTTATTAAACCCATCCTGTAATAAATTGGATTAACGGAACAGACCTACTATAATAACTGACGGGTAAGAAACACCTTTGGAGAAACTGATGTTAGAAGATGTAGTAAAGCGATATTACGAAGAGGCAGGTTATAACTGCAGTGAAACGATCATCCATGCAGGAAACGAATATTATCACCTTGGTCTGCACGAAGAAGACATGAAGATGCTTGCCGGATTTGGAAGCGGTATGTATTCCGGCGGAACCTGCGGAACGCTGATTGGTTCCGTCGCTGTTCTTTCCAAACTGCTGATCCGGACAAAGGCACATGATCAGCTGGATGAACTCCGCCCGGTCATTTCCGCTATGTACCGGAACTTCCGGGAAGCTGCCGGTGCCGTGGACTGCGCCAAAGTACGGCCAGCGCATTACCAGAAGGAAATACGCTGTCTGAATACGTGCCTGATCGCAGCGCGGGTTCTGGAAGAAACCGTTACTGCAGATTCCGGACTTTTGGACCAGGGCTTCCGGTAAGTGCTGGTACCGCATATCCGGCATGATTGGAACCGCCTTTCCGGTAAAGTGGTACCGGATAACTCAGTTTAACTTAATGGCTCCCCACCATGTGATGAGGAGCCTGCTTCGTTATTGACTGTTCTTTTGACGCTGTAATTCTGACGGAATGTCGATCTCTCGCATAGAGTTCCCTTTGATTTCAAATGTATATGACTTTGCGAACAAGCGATTGATGATTCCATCTGCGAGACTGGGAGACACCGTGCTCAGCCGGGTATACATCTCGGCTGGCATAAGCTGTGAACAGATGATAAATGAGCGGGGTTTATTTTTACGCGTTTTACTATTGACCAGCCGATATAGATACTCGACATCCCGCTGCTCTGCAGTCGTAAGAAGAAAATCATCGATGATGATCAGATTCGTGTTCGCCACTTTGTTGAGGAACTTTACATATTTGCCTTTTTCATCTGCTTCCCGGAATGAATACAGAAGATCGACCATTGTGAAGTAGCGGACTGTAAACTGGCTTTCACATGCATTGTTTCCGAATGCACACGCAAAGAATGTTTTGCCGCAACCGGTCGCTGAGGACATCAGTACGTTAAGACTTCGGGAAATATAGTCATTTGTCCGGAGCTTGTCGACCATCGCAATGTTGATGTGCCGATCCGGAATATACAGCACATCATCGAGATCTGCCATCGGCCAGTACAGCCTGGCTGTTTTCTTGTATCGTTCAGTAGTATTGTTGGCAGAGGATATCTCCTGAAGGCTCGTCAGCTGATCCAGAATATCGATTGCCGGTTCAGAGTATAACTCTCCGCTTTCATCTAAACGGATGAGCTCTTCCGCCATCATAGTCATGCGGAGGTTCTTCAGACGGCTGGTCACCGCAGTCAGCTTCGCTGCGTCAGTCCTTCTTGCGCGCATAATACTCCGCTCCCCGGACATGTGACTGTTCCGTATGACTGTCTGTTTGCTTGGACTGTGTGTTCGGTAGTGCGAGTTCTTTTATGTCTTGTCCGTTGTAGAGAATCGCTTTAATATTCCTGTAGATGGGGCGTTTATAATGTCTCAGTGCTAACTGACAGGCCTGTTCTACTCTGGGGCGAGTGTATTGGTCTGCCAGTTTTAATATGGATCGGGCTCCGTTGTAGTACTTCTGCTCTGCACCTCCGCCGCTGAATAACCGATCGATGACTTCATAGGTGTATGGACCGTATTCTCTTGCCCATCGCCGGAAGCGGTCGCTGTTCCAGTTTCCATAGTTTGAACTGTAGGGCGGAAAGTGATTGTTATCCGTCTGATAGACACCAATCTTTCCGATAACGAGTTTGTGAGTGCACAGGTGCTCCGCACCGCTCCACACTTCAAGACGGTCATTATAGATGCGCAATGTTACGCGTTCTCCAATGTGCTGGTATGGCACGGAATAGTAGTTCTTTCCGTAACTGATACAGCAGTTGCTTTGGGCCATCGCCGTTTTCTTGATGAAGTATTCATAAGGAATCGAAGGCAACGGATTCATCTCTGCCGACTCATACTGTTGATATGCCGTCAATCTGCTTCCTTCCTTTTTCTGGAAAGGTTTGGCATTAAAGCGGTCAAGTTCACGTCGGACCTCCATGTTATACTCCTCAATTGAGAAGCACTGTACATTCCGAAGGCGAGCCAGAATGTGCGTCTCCAGCTTTCCTACAAGGTTTTCTACAGTCGGTTTGTCGTCCGGTTCACGGACCCGTGCCGGTGCGACAATCATGCCGTAATGATTGGCGAACGCTTCGTAATCCGGCTGTAATACCGCATCACCGGTGACAGGATGCTTGATAACACCGGTCTTTAGATTGTCACAAACAAGCGTGCGTGTTGTGCCGCCGAAGTATTCAAACATATGTACATGAGCCGTGATCCAATTGGAAAGTTTCATATCAGGAAATACTTCCGCATATCCATACCCGCTGAACGGCAATACGCCGACGAACAGCCATCCTGTAACGACTTCACCGGTATCCGAATCTGTCCATTGTGCTGGATCACCGGTCCAGTCGACTTCTGTTTCTTCCGCTGGCTTATGACGGATGATTTCTGAGAAAGATTTTCGTTTCAAAGAACGCTCGAACAGATCATAAAATTGCGTCTTCTGGTAATAAATGTTTCTGGATCGGATGCACTCTTCCACATACTCTTCATATAGAAGTGATTTTGTGACTCCTGGCCTCAGTAACTCTTTGCACATCCACTCATAGTCCGGAATGCGGTAGATAGTCTCACGCGGTCCAGAGGAAATCGGAATGTCCTTGCGTCGGAAATACTTCTGTAGTTCGTCGTCACTCATCTGTGTCAGTTCCGCAAGTGTCCATCCATTTTGCTCTGTTACTTTTTTGACTATGGACACCTGGTTTTTGGAGACATGTAATGTTTTCGCAATCAGCGTTTGCGAATAATCACCTGTCTCGAGGTAGCGTGCGATTTGTAAAATCTTTGAACGTTTATCCATTATTCGTTCACCTCCGTTTCAAGTACGAAAAAACTGCACGAATGTTTATCGTACAGTTTCATCATAGTATTTGAACAAAGGTGCTACGCCGTTAACACGGTTGCGCCTGCGTACGGTACCAATTCCACCGGAATACAGCGTCCAAATTCACCGGATTGATGGCTCCGCCGTGCCGGAATTTGCAACCGTTACTGAATATCACCTCAATCCTGAGAATTAAGTCTCACAAAAAAATTATGAGTTCCACGCTCATATTTTTTTCATCTGGTTTAACAGGTAGATGCCAAGCCCGTCTTCCTGAACCGGAAGGTCTGTTACTGCGTCTGCGGCGGCTCTGGCAGATGGGGATCCGTTTTTGAGACAAATGCGGAGTCCAGCTGCTTTCATCATTCCAATATCATTTTCCATATCCCCGCAGGCAATTACTTCGCCTGGGTCAATCCCACGATGCCTGCAGTAGTTCCGCAGTGCATTTCCCTTATCAACACGAGGATCCATAAACTCAATCGTGCCGGGAAACGTGCGTACAGCCACCCACCGGGGATCCGGATGGCTGGCTGCGATCTGCTCTACCATCGATTCCAATGCGTCATCGTAATGGAATTCAATCTTGCAGGCAGGAACCGCGCATAGTTCATCCGCTGTCACATATTCAATCGTGGAATGGTTGCGCCGGATCGAATCCTCAAGCTGCGGATCATTGCGGATCGCTTTGACATGATCATAACCTTCCGCAAAGATAATCCCGTTCACATCCGCCTCCAGCATGAAGCCGCAGATTTCCTTCAGTGCCGCTTCATCCAGCATATGCTCACGCGTGATTGTATTGGTACAGGTATCCCACAGTTCACCGCCATTCATACCAATCAGAAACGCAAACGAAAAGCCAAGCTCCCATTCAACTGCCCGATCTGAAATCCGGTGATCCAGCGGTCTTCCTGTCGCAAGGCCGATCTCAAGACCCATGTCATGAAGACGGATCAGCGCTTCTCTTGTATGCGGGAGAAGGTTTTCACCTTTCTCTGTAAGCGTCCCGTCGATATCTGCGACAAACGCTTTATACTGTCTGAAGTCCATCATTACCATTCGATTTCACTGATATCCTGCGGATGGTCATTCATGGTATCCGACACAACTTTTCCGCTCTTCATGCGAATTACCTGATCCGCCATCGGCGTAATCGCAAGGTTATGCGTGACGACAACAACGGTCATTCCTTTTTCACGGCTCATATCCTGAAGCAGTTTGAGAATCTGTTTGCCGGTCACGTAATCCAGCGCACCGGTCGGTTCATCACACAACATAAGCTTCGGGTTTTTTGCCAGGGCTCTGGCAATCGCAACACGCTGCTGTTCCCCGCCGGATAACTGCGAAGGAAAGTTGTTCATGCGTTCTTCCAGGCCTACCTGACACAGCGTTTCCGCCGGATTCAGCGGATTCTTGCAGATCTCGGTCGCAAGCTCCACATTCTCCTTGGCTGTCAGATTCTGTACCAGGTTATAAAACTGGAATACAAATCCGATATCAAAACGGCGGAAATCTGTTAACTCCCGTTCATTCATCTGATCGAGATGGGCATCATCGACACGCACCATTCCTTCACTGGCAGAATCCATTCCGCCAAGAATATTCAGCACCGTAGATTTGCCAGCGCCGCTGGCACCGCAGATAATGACGAACTTCCCTTTTTCAATTTCAAAGTTCACACCATCCAGCGCGTGAATGGATACCTCTCCCTGGTTATATACTTTTTTGACATCCTTAAATTCAATGTAACTCATGGTTTTTATTATATTATTCCAGATAACTGTTGCGGAAGTGATCCAATGCGGTTTCATCCCATCCGTATTCCAGTTTCATATAGTTTTCCCAGCTTCCGCATTTCTCATGAAGCAGATCGATAATTGCCTGTCCGATTTCCTCTGATACGCCTTCCCGCAGATACATGAGTTTCATGTATCCATCGTCCTCCGGATGCGTATTCCGTCCTTCCTGGACCCGTTCCGCAATCGCCGCATGCCGGTAGACGTTGCTTAACATATAATCCTTCAGGATGGTTTCATCATCGGCTCCAAGCGCCCCAAGAATAATCATTGCCGCAATACCGGTACGGTCTTTCCCCTTGGCGCAATGAAACAGGAAGGGTGTATGTCCCTCCTGCAGCTCCTTCATCAAAACGTGAAAGGCATTATACCCATAGGGCATATGCGTGTAGTAGTAACGCACTTTGCGCAGCTGTTCCTGCGCTGCTTCACCAGTCTGTCCAAAGCCTTTGGCGCTGAAATCAATTGAATCGCCGATATTCGCTGTCTTTCCATCATATGCGGCATATACAGCACCGATCTCCGGATCCTTTTTCTTCTTCCAGTTATAAGGTGCGCGAAAATCAATGATTGTATGAATATGATAGGAACGCAGCACTTCCACTTCTTCCTTGTTGAACAAGTGCAGGCCGCCTGCCCTTAACAGTGTTTCTTTTTTTACCACGCGTCCGTCTTTCATCTGAATTCCACCGAGATCCCGGAAGTTCAGTTCCTGACGAAGCAGATCCGTTTTGTTTTCCATCCTGTTTACTATATCTCATTTTGGGAGGAATCGCTTCCCCCTTCTCAAACGTGAAGTACTCCGCTTATAATACCAAGAGATTCGAAAGAGGGACTTTCATGGAAAACAGAATTCGCATTCTCGCAACGACAGATCTTCATGGATATATTTATTCGCACCGCTACTCAGATGGCGTCTCTGTAAATCAGGGAACTGCCCGTCTGAAGACGGCAATCGACCGGTTTCGGGATAAGAATACAATTCTCGTTGATAACGGTGATACGCTTCAGGGATCTTCCCTGCAGTTCTGGCATTTTATGAATCAGGCAGATGAAGTCGCTCCTATTACGATTTCAATGAATGCACTGGAATATGACTACATCAATGTCGGAAATCATGATTTTGATTTCGGAGAAGATGCCTTAATGAAACATCTGGATTCCCTCGACTGTCCCTGCCTTACTTCCAATGTGATCTATCGCGGCAATCCATTAGGCCCCAGTTATGCCATTCGTGAAATTGCCGGCAAAAAGCTTGCCTTCTTTGGCGTGACCACACATTACATAACCCATTGGCAGAAAAAGAAGAACATCCGCCACTTTCATTTCAAAGACGCATTCCAGACTGCTTCCAAAACGGTTGAGATGATACGGCGTCTTGAAAAGCCGGATTATATTATCTGTTTGTACCACGGTGGTTTTGAACGGAATCCGGAGACCGGCATTCCGAATGAAGAACTTACCGGTGAAAACCAGGCGTACCAGATGATGAAGGAAATACCGGGGCTCGATATTCTGATTACCGGCCATTCCCACACCGATCTTTGCGGTTCCAAGTTCAATACGGTATATACCCAGTCCAAATCCAATGGTGAATCGTTTTCCTGCATTGATATCTATACTGATACCAATGTCATAGAGCCACGGATTCTGACAGTTGATACGCCGGAAGACGAAACGATGATGGAACTTACGGAAGTCGCAGAAAAGGAATGCCAGGACTGGCTGGATACGCCAATCGCCCATACAGAAATGAACCTGAAGGTGGATGATCCCATGCAGGGAAGACTCTATAAGTCTCAGGCGATCACCTTAATGAATAAAGTGATCCAGGAGGCCACGGGCGCCGATATTGTGGCCACCCCGCTCTTTAACAACGCTTCCGGCTTCCGCAAGGAAATTACGATGCGGGATCTTGTCAGTACCTATGTGTATCAGAACACCCTGGTTGTAAAACAGATCAATGGCCGGATCCTTAGGGAATATCTGGAAAAAGATGCGGAGTACTGGTCAATTGATCAGGATCAGATTATCGTTTCACCGAAATACCTTTATCCAAAACCTAAGCATTACAACTATGATATGGCTGATGGCATCGAATACACCATCACCGTATCCAATGACATTGGTCACCGCATTACATCGCTTACCCGCAATGGCGAGCCGATTACAGACGATATGGAATTCACGCTCTGCATCTCCAATTACCGGGCCAGCGGAGGCGGTGAGTTCCACATGATCCGAAACACACCAACTGTTATGGAACTGCAGACAAGCATTGTAGAATTGCTGGCAATCTGGATGATGAATCATCAGACGATTTCATTTGAACCGGTTCATAACATCACGGTCAGACGATAACCACTGACAACGTAATTACAGATCCAGCGAGAGCTGCCTTGAAAGGTAGGACTTCTGTACTGCATCTGTCATCTTATCACCATGACGAACATTGCCGATCAGCATCGGACTGTTAGGGTCATGGTTTTTTATCTGATGCATAACAGCCTCTCTGTCATAGTTGGCATAACAATACTTACAGAAATGCGTACAGGTGTTATACACTCCAATATCATTTCCAAGCAGACAGGTACAGCCCTGCCGCGGGGTACTGAGTCGCGGCACATTCAACAGTTCATGAATGGATTCTTCTATCACCTTCTGGCTCATACAGCCGCTGGTATCGGCACCATACGCGGAAAGGGATTCATCCTCATGGCAGGTATAGACCTGCATATCCGCTTCCCGTGCCAGTTCCACGATGCGTTTGACCAGCGTCACCTGGTCTTCATAGCTGACTTCTTTCCCTTCCGGAGAATTCCGTTTGGTCTTTTCGTAAAGATCCAGAAAACTGATCACCACTTTACCGGTATAGCCTTTTAAGCTTCTGGCAATCGTCTCAAATGCGCGGATGTGATACTCCATGGAATATTTTTCCGAAAGAAAGATCGGATCATACCGCCAGATAACCGCATCGTTTCCGACAGCTCGGGATAATTCCTGAATTGAATGAATGACTTCGTGTTTATCTGGAACATTTGGCTCAATATCTTTTCCATAAGGCGTCAGCGTCACATACCATAACTGCCGGAACGGTTTTAACAGTTCCATGTATTCCAGCATTGGCTTTGGATTTTTGGTACAAAACGACAGTACGTCTACCGTCTTTGGG
>JAFWJY010000270.1 GCA_017514525.1 Solobacterium sp.
AGTTCAACGGTACGATCACCGTTCAGAGTAAAAAGAATGAAGGTTCGTCCTTTACCGTTACCATTCCACTTACACGCTTACAGGAAACAGCTGTAACAGAAACTTCCAAGGACTCTGATGTTTCGCTGGAAGGAAAACGGATTCTGATTGCCGAGGATATTCCGGAAAATGCAGAGATCGTTATGGATCTTCTGGATCTTGAAGGCGCCTCCTGTGATCATGCGGAAAACGGCGCGATCACATTGGAACGCTTCCTGAACTCATCGGCCGGCTACTATGACGCGATCCTGATGGATCTGCGCATGCCGGAGATGGACGGTCTTACCGCCACGAAAAAGATTCGTGCCTCTGACCATCCGGATGCGAAGTCCATTCCGATCATCGCCTTAACCGCTAATGCCTATGAAAGTGATATCCGGGATTCCCTGAATGCCGGAATGAATGCGCATCTTGCCAAACCAGCCGACTCTGACATGCTGTATGGCACTTTGAAAAAATATATTGGCTCAACAACATCTGAAAGAAGGATATCCTCATGATCAAACCCAAACAGATACAGCGAATACGGCGTGTACTGGTCGTTGATGACCAGGAGATCAACCGTGATGCTCTTGGTGTGATTCTTGAAGATCATTACGACGTGCTGTATGCCGAAAACGGAAAACAGGCGCTGGATATCTGCCGTGAATATTCCGGTGATATTTCCATCATGATGCTGGATCTCATCATGCCTGAAATGAATGGGTTTGAAGTACTGAAAACCATTCGGGAAGATGAGCAGCTGAGAAACATACCGGTCATCGTACTGACGGCAGAAAAAAGTGCTGAGCTGGAAGCACTGCAGCTGGGCGCAGCCGATTTCATTGCCAAACCGTTTCTCGACATGGATGAAGTGATTCTGGCAAGAGTCAGCCGCATCATCGAGTTAAGTGAAGGACGGCAGCTGATTTCCGCTGCTGAACATGATCCGCTTACCGGTCTTTACAGCCGCAACTTCTTCTTTGAATATGTCAACCGGATCTACACCTACCATCCGGAACTGCACATGGATGCAGTCGTTATGAATATCGAACAGTTTCACATCGTCAACGCACTCCATGGCCGTGACTTTGGTGATGTCGTGCTGCGTGTGATCGGTGAAGAGATTCGTGCCTTCCTGCGGGAAACCGAAGGCATCGCAAGCCGCAATGAAGCAGACCGCTTTGATATCTACTGCGTCCATCAGGATGACTATGGCGCACTGCTGAAGCGGTTTCAGAAAACCGTTGCGGAAATTTCCCCCAACATTAACATCCATCTGCGCATGGGCGTGAAATACTGGCAGGAAAACCTTGAGCCAACTCTCATGTTCGACCGCGCTCATGCCGCATGCAATAAAGTGCGCGGTGATTATCAGAATCCATTGATGATCTATAACGAGGCGATGCAGGAAAAGGAACTTCTGAAACAGAAGCTCCTCAATGATCTTCGCTCTGCGATCGAACAGCGGCAGTTCAAAGTGTTCTACCAGCCGAAATACGATATCCAGTCCAATCCTCCGCAGCTTTCCAGCTGTGAGGCACTGATTCGCTGGCAACATCCTGAACTCGGAATGATTCCACCGGGAAACTTCATTCCCCTGTTTGAGCGAAACGGTCTGATCAACATTGTCGACAATTATGTATGGGCAGAAGCCGCCCGTCAGATTGCGAAATGGCGTGATAAATACGGGGTTACCGTTCCAGTCTCTGTAAACCTGTCCCGTTCGGATGTCTTTGATCCAACTCTGGTCGACCGGCTGGTTAAACTCGTTGCGGAGAATAATCTTGAACCGAAACAGTTCAAGCTTGAAGTAACCGAGTCTGCCTATACCGATAACGCCCAGCGGCTTCTTGATGTCATCAGTCAGCTGCGAACGCTTGGCTTTGAAGTGGAAATGGATGACTTTGGTTCAGGCTATTCTTCCCTGAACATGTTATCGGAGATGCCGATTGATGTACTGAAAATGGACATGAAGTTTATCCGCAATATCGAATCCAGTACGACCGATCTGCATCTGGTGCAGGTGATTCTCGATATTGCCCGGTATCTTCGTGTACCGGTCGTTGCGGAAGGCGTTGAAACCCTCGGCCAGCTGAATCTCCTGCGGGACTCTGGCTGTAATCTGGTCCAGGGCTACTACTTTTCCCCGCCGGTACCGCCTGATAAATTCGAATCACTGATTCAGAAAGAATGTGAAGCGGAAAGGAACTAGATCATGACACTTGAAGCGTTATACCAGAATATTGGCGGAGACTATGCCCGCGCAATCAAAGTACTGCGCGTTGAAAAACTCGTTGATAAACACATCCGCAAACTTCCAGGCAACCAGATCTTCCCTGCGCTGGAACAGGCTGGAACTGATATGGATGCCACCGCATTGTTTGAGAATGCCCACGCCATGAAAGGCATCACAGCCAACCTCGGTCTGACAACGATCTGTGATCTTTCGACCAGCATTGCCGAGGAATTCCGTCCCGGAAATCCCCGCACCATGAGTGATCCCGAAGTGCAGCACATGATTCAGGAGATCATGGAGCAGTTTCACCATGCGACAGAAGAAATAAAACAATACGAAAACGCACAGGGTTAACTAGAAAAGGGCTGATCACGTATGTCATCGGATCTGAAAACAAGTCGGAAATTTACTCCTTATCTTTCTACCGTCGGAGCCTGGGCACTGGCATTTGGATGCAGTGTGGGATGGGGTGCTTTTGTCATGCCTGGCACCACCTTCCTGCCGATCGCAGGTCCCATCGGAACTGCCTTGGGACTGGGACTTGGCGCGGCAGTCATGCTGGTGCTGGCACGCGTTTACCATTACCTTGTCAGCCGTCATACCGACAGCGGCGGCACCTATGCCTATACGAAGGAAACCTTTGGCTATGATGAGGGATTTCTCAGCGCCTGGTTTCTGATTCTTACCTATATCGCCATTATCTGGGCAAATGCCACGGCACTGCCGTTAATTGCCCGCACACTGCTTGGTTCTCTGTTCCAGTTTGGATTTGATTACTACATTGCCGGATACCACGTCTATCTCGGAGAAATTCTGCTGGCAGTTGGATCCCTGCTGATCGCAGCGCTGCTGTGTCTGAACCGGAAAACCGCTCAGGCTGTTCAGATCGTGATGGCGTTCCTGCTGTTGGGCGGTATTGTGATCTGCTTTGCGGCAGCACTTGGAACAGCGCAGAAAATTCAGCTGTTTACGCCGGCCTATGCGCCAGCACACGCACCGCTCAGCAGTATCTTCACGATTTTTACATTAGCCCCCTGGGCTTATGTCGGCTTTGAATCCATCAGCCATTCTTCCGAAGAGGCGAGCTATTCGCCCAAGCATACATTTACGATTCTTTCGGTTGCCCTGATCACTGCAGGCGCTGCTTATATCCTGCTTTCCCTGCTTGCGACAACCGCACTGCCGGAAGGATGCGCCAGCTGGGTTGACTATGTCGCAAACCTCGACCGCTATTCCGGCCTCGCAGCGCAGCCGGCATTCTTCGCTTCCGAGCAGGCGCTTGGACCAATTGGCGCGGCTGCCCTGGGTGTTTCTGCCCTATGTGCGATCTTTACCGGACTGATTGGCAACTATATTGCGCTCAGCCGTCTGCTTCATGCCATGGCGGAAGATTCGCTGCTTCCTAAATGGTGTGGCACACTGGATAAAAACAGCGTTCCACGCAATGCGATTCTGCTGATTCTTGTCATCTCCATTCTGCTGCCATTCCTTGGCCGGACCGCAATCAGCTGGATCGTGGATGTCACGACTGTTGGAGCTACGATCGCTTATGCGTTTGCGTCCTGGTCTGCCTATCGTTTCGCAAAGCAGGAGAACAATGCGCGTATGCGGTGGACCAGTGCCATTGGTCTTCTGATTTCCGTATTGTTTGGACTTGCCTTCATGGTTCCAAACATCATCTCTGTCAAAACACTTTCCACCGAGTCTTACCTCATCCTTGCCCTGTGGGCAATCCTTGGCTTTCTGGTATTCCGTTATCTTCTGCAACACGATACGGAACATCATCTTGGCCGTTCCACGATTGCCTGGATCGTACTGCTTGGATTAATCATTTTTACTTCCAGCGTCTGGCTGCGTCAGACAACCAGTCAGACGATCAATCATTCCCTGGAAGCACTGGAGCCGCATTTTGCGGAAACTTCTGACTTTTCAATTGTGGAATCATTATTGGCTTCAACTGAGCGTGCCCTTTCCACCGCAGTCTTTGTGCAGGCCGGTCTGATCGTAGCGGCACTTGGCATTCTCTTCCGCATTTATTCCATCATTCAGAAACGGGAAAAACAGGCTGAAGTGGAAAAAGCACTGGCGGAGGAAAGCAGCCGCGCCAAAACCAGCTTCCTGTCCAACATGAGCCATGAGATCCGCACCCCGATGAATGCGATCATCGGTCTGGATAATATCGCACTGCGCGATCCGGATCTTCCATCCCGCACCCGCACGCAGCTCGAAAAGATTGGGACCAGCGCCCGCCATCTTCTGGGTCTGATCAACGATATTCTCGATATGAGCCGCATTGAAAGCGGTCGTATGGTTCTGAACGATGAGGAATTCTCCTTCCGGGAATTTATTGAACAGATCAATATCATCATTAACGGGCAGTGTGTTGATAAGGGCCTTCATTATGAATGCAATCTCGAAGGACAGATCAGCGATTACTACTATGGCGATGATATGAAGCTCAAGCAGGTGCTCATCAACATTCTGGGCAACTCAGTAAAATTCACGAATCCTCCGGGAGATGTCACACTGAACATCAAACAGATTAATCGGGATGGCGACTACTGCACGCTGCGCTTTACGATGAAAGACACCGGCATTGGCATGGACAAGGAATTCATTCCAAAGCTGTTTGACGCCTTCTCACAGGAAGATGCGACCGCCACGAACCAGTATGGCGGAAGCGGTCTTGGCATGGCGATCACCCGGAACTTCGTCGAAATGATGAACGGGGATATTCAGGTTGAAAGTGAAAAAGGCGTCGGTTCCACCTTTACGGTTACCGTAAAGCTTCGGGCATCCGATCGCCGCTATCAGCTGAGCGAAGAAATCACGCTGCCGAAAAACCTGATGACGCTGATTGTGGATGACGATGAGATCTCTGCCGAACACTCGCAGTTTGTGTTCGATGCCATCGGCATCCATGCGGAGTATGTTTCTTCTCCTTATCAGGCAATTCAGCTGATCAAAAACGCGCATGAAGCCGGTCATCCATACCAGCTGGTCGTAACAGACTACAAGATGCCGGAACTGAACGGGCTTGAACTGACCCGCAGGATACGGGAGTTTGATGAAGGCGAAACCGCCATCCTGTTACTGACCGGATACAACTGGGATATTATCGAGGACGAAGCGAAGGCAGAAGGTGTTGACGGAATTCTGGCCAAGCCGCTGTTTTCCGATAACACGATCAAGGCAATCCATTCCATCCTGGAACAGAAAAAAGGCAATGTCGTCACCCCTGTTTCCAGCACTGTTGCCTCCGTCAGTTCCATTGCCGGACGGCGCATTCTTGTCGCAGAAGATGTTGATGAAAATGCGGAGATCCTCATTGATCTGCTGGATCTGGAAGACATTCTCTGTGAACGTGCAGAAAACGGCCAGATTGCGGTTGACCGGTTCATGGAAAAACCTGCCGGTTATTATGACGCCATCCTGATGGATGTGCGCATGCCGGTAATGGATGGACTTACCGCAACACGTACGATCCGTGCGCTGGAGCGTGAAGACGCAAAACAGATCCCAATTATTGCGATGACCGCAAATGTATTTGATGAGGATGTGGAACGCTCTTTACAGTCCGGCATGAATGCTCATCTTTCCAAACCAATCGATCCGGATGTTCTGTATCAGACGCTTGCGGACTTCATAAACAAGACCTCCCGGTCTGATACCTAAGCTCCAACAATACAGCACCAGAATTTGCGACACCGTGTACAGCGATTGTGCACGGTGTTTTTTAATCCAATCGTTTGATTCTTCCGTAATGCGATACAATGTCATCATTGAGAATCCAGAATGAACAGAAACAGTGAAATTATTAAAACAAGCATCGTCGGCGTCATCGGAAACTTGATTCTTGCGATATTCAAGATCATCATCGGATTTGCCTCAAACTCGGTATCCATTAAGGCAGATGCCCTCAATAACGCAGGCGACAGTCTTTCATCCATTATTACCATCATCGGGACAAGACTTTCAGAACGAGACGCAAACCAGAAACATCCCTTCGGCTATGGCCGCATTGAATATCTTTCTTCCCTGTTTATCGGATTACTGATTGTGCTTGCGGGTTTGATTTCCACTATTGAATCCATCAAGCGCATCATCCATCCGGAAGCCAATGAATATTCCTTTCTGACATTGGGAATTGTCGCAGGCGCCATCCTTGTCAAACTGGCAATTGGTTTTTATACCAGAAACCGCGGTGAAGCACTGGAATCTGTTCCGCTGATCGCATCCGGAAAAGATGCGCTGAACGATTCCATTGCCTCTGGTGCTACGCTCGCGGCTGGTATTATATACAACCTCAGCGGCATCGGAATTGAAGCGTATGTCGCCTTGGTCATTTCCTTTCTGATCATAAAGAATGGCTTTGAAACACTGTTCAACACTCTCAGCAGTCTGCTTGGAGAACAGGCGGACATCAGCCTGGCACGGGCAATCAAGCGCTCTATACTGACCTTTCCGGAAGTAGAGGACGTCTTTGATATAACGATTCATAACTACGGTCCGGAAAAGCTGATCGGTTCTGCACATATCGCAATTCCGGACAGTCTGACCGCTGCCTGGGTCGACAATCTGCAGCGCGCAATCACAAAGAAAGTGTATGAAGACACCGGTGTTGAAATGCTTGGCATCACGATCTACGCTGTCAACTCAACCGATACAGAGGCAATCGCGGTGCGGGAATCCGTCAGAAAGCTGGCCGAACAAAACCACAGCGTTCGCGCAGTTCATGGTTTCTACCTGGACAAAGTTGATAAGGTGATCAGCTTTGAAGCGGAAACTGATTTCAACTCCGGCGATGAAGACCTCATCTGCCAGGATCTGCTGCAGCGAATCGGATCGGAATATCCGGACTACGATATCAATGTGACCATCAACCACAATATTGATGACCCTGAAAGCGAATCGAAATAAACACGTCGATCCCTGATCATTATAAAAACCCGGTGCACCGCATTTTACGGATCGACACCGGGTTTTTTGTTCTGTTACAGAAGATGTGCGCGAAGTTCTTCCGGCGACTGTTCACATAACAGTGCCGGCGGAATATCCAGCACGGTCTTACAGCCAAAGTCACCCTTGTCGCTGAGACGCTTGATCGCTCTGGCAAATGCGACGATGACACTGGATGTAAATTCCGGATTGGAGTCCAGCTTCAGACTGAATTCCATGATGTGCTGATTTTCCTGATTAAGACCGGTTCTGCCGGAACGGATTACGAATCCGCCATGCGCTATGCCGGAATGATTCTGTTCAAACTCTTCCTTGGAAATGAAGTGAACGGTTGTATCGTAATCCGAGAAATAGTTTGGCATGGTCTTGATTTCGGTTTCAATCGCAGCCGCATCAGCGCCTTCTTCCAGAACCGCGAATACTTCACGGGTATGTTTCTGTCTGGTTGTCAGCTCCGGGTTTTCCCCGTTGCGCACTGCCTCCAGCGCACTCTCTACCGGAATCGTATACGACTTTGCGTTTGCGATGCCTTTGATGCGGCGTACCGCATCCGAATGTCCCTGACTGACACCCTTGCCCCAGAATGTATAATCCGATCCATTTGGAAGTACCGCATTGGCATATACCCGCATCAGAGAGAACAGTCCCGGATCCCATCCGGCAGAGATCAGTGCCGCATGGTTTGTTTCCTTTGCGCTGGCATCCACATTCGCAAAATGCGTCGGGATGTTGGCATGTGTATCAAAACTGTCCACTACATTGAAATACTTCGCATATTCCGGTGTCTGAACCGGTAAATCAGTTGCGCTTCCTCCGCAGAGGATCAATACATCAATTTTGTCTTTCCAGTTCAATACATCCTTGACGGAATAAACGGGAACACCGGTCAGTGTTGTGACACTGGCGGGGTCGCGTCTCGTGAATACACCAACGAGCTCCATGTCATTCGCTGCACGAACCGCACATTCGATTCCTCTGCCGAGATTTCCATAGCCTAAAATACCGATTCTGATCATTTCTACTACCTTCTTTCTAACCTATCAGATCCTTCATTCCGTACATGCCTGCAGACTGCTTGATCAGATAATCTGCCGCTTTCAGCGCTCCATTGACAAAGATGACGCGGTTGGTTGCACGATGTGAAATCGTGATGGTTTCATTATTGCCGAAATAGTGCACGGTGTGTTCACCGGCTTCCGTACCGCCGCGCAGGGAATGTACACCGATTTCTTTTCCACGGGCACCAACATCTCCCTGACGGCCATAGACCGGTGTAAATTCACCGCTCTCATTCATGATGCTGAGAAGTGTTTTAGCAGTACCGCTTGGTGCATCCTTCTTTTCGTTATGATGCGTTTCCACAAGCTCCATATCATAGTTATCCTTGAGCAGTGCTGTAGCTCTGCGCACCAGTTCATTCAGTACCGCAACCCCATAGGAGAAGTTCGTACTGTAGAATACCGGCACCTGTTCTGATAACTTCTGAAGTTCATTGTGATCCTGTTCTGTTAATCCCGTTGTGCCATATACGACCGGCACATGGTTTTTTACAGCGTAATCCACAATCCAGCCAAGATTATCCCGATGACTGAAGTCAATCAGCACATCCGGAATCTCCATGGTATCCAGCGGTGAAAGATCAAATGCGTCGACCATACCGGTCACAATGTTTCCACCGGCCTGAGCGGTATCCTTAATCAAGGAACCCATCTTCCCGGTTCCGCCAATCAGAATCTTCATTCGAGGATGCCTGCCTTCTTCATCTCAGACTTCAGCAGTTCCTTGTTCTTATCTGCCATCTCATACAGCGGCAGACGATAACCGCCGACATTCATGCCCATCTGGTTCATCGCTTCCTTTACCGGAATCGGATTGACTTCGCAGAACAGCGCATGGATGTAATCCAGGTACTTCTGCTGAATCGCCAGCGATCCTGCATGATCACCCTTCAGCCACTTGTCCACCATGTCATGGCATTCCTTTGGATTTGTGTTTGCGAATACACTGATGACACCGGAACCGCCAATTGAAAGAATTGGCACTACCATATCATCATTTCCGCTGAACATTACAAAGTCATCACTCAAGAAGCGGGAAATGCTCATAGCGTAGCTGATGTTTCCACTGGCTTCCTTGATGCCGATGATATTCGGATGCTTGGACAGACGTTCCACTGCACTGACGCTTAAGGAACATCCGGTTCTGCCCGGTACGTTGTACAGAATCACCGGACAGCTGATCGCATCCGCTGTTGTCGTAAAGTGACGCACCATGCCTTCTTCATTTGCCTTGTTGTAGTACGGCGTAATGGCAAGTACCGCATCCGCTCCCATGTCGGCATACTTCTTGCTCTTCATTAACATGGTAGCGGTGTCATTGGAGCCAGACCCGGCAATGACCGGTACACGGTGATTGACGGTCTTCAGTGTGTATTCCATAACTGCATCATCTTCATCATGCGTCATGGTAGAACTCTCACCTGTTGTGCCAAGCACGAGAATTCCGTCCGTACCGTTGGTAATCTGGAATTCCAGAAGTTCCCCGAGCTTTTCAAAATTAACGCTTCCGTCTTCATGAAACGGTGTAACCAGTGCTACGATCGATCCTTGTAACTTCATGTTATGAGCCTCCTAATCTTCTTCCAGGGAAAGCAGATGTTCGTATGTTTCCCGTCTGATCACTGTTCTGGTTTTACCGCTGCCGCTGAATACAACAGCCGGCAGCAGGAGTTTGTTGTAGTGGCTTGCCATGGAATATCCATAGGCACCGGTTGTCTTCATAACGAGAAGATCTCCGGGCTCTGCCTTTGGCAGGGTGATTTTCTGAATCAGGATATCCCCGGATTCACAGCATTTTCCTGCCACCGTATATTCCACTTCACCCTTCATTGTTTCCTTCCCGTCCAGGAAGGCATCATATTCCGCCTGGTACAGAGCCGGGCGGATGTTGTCCGCCATTCCTCCATCGACGAAGATGTAATTCCGATTCGGTGTTTTCTTCAATGTGCCAATGGTATAGATGGTATAGCCTGCTTCTGCGACAATACTGCGTCCCGGTTCAATGCAGACGCGTTTGATCTGCCCGTTCAGTTTCTGATTCTCTTCTTCGCAGGCGCTTAAGATTGCCTCACAGACATCCTTGATTGGAATCGGCGCATCCGCATTGGTGTACCGTACCGCAAATCCGCCGCCAAGATTGATCGTATTGATCTCAATTCCATACGTCTCTTTCAGATGCCCCGCATAGGCAAACAGCTTTGCGATTTCCTCCCGGAAGGCCTGCTTGTCGAAGATCTGTGATCCGATATGTGCGTGGATGCCATCGAAACAGACATTGTCTGCTTCCTGCAGTACTCTGATTGTCGCAACGAGCTCTTCTTCATTCAGGAAGGAGATGCCGAACTTGCTGTCGACATGCGCAGTAACAATATACTTATGCGTATGTGCTTCAATTCCCGGATTCACCCGCAGTAATGCATGTACTTTATAAGGGCTGTCCTGATACACTTCCTTAATTCGTTCCGCTTCCGTCTGATTATCCACAACAATCGTTCCAACGCCGCAGTCTCTGGCAAATGCCAGTTCTTCCGGTGTCTTATTGTTTCCATGGAAGAATACCTTTGAACAGTCATGGCCTGCCTGTTTTGCGGTAACCAGTTCGCCTGCGGATACCACATCCAGATAGAAACCGTATTCCTGAACCAGACGGATCATTGCCTTACAGCTGAATGCCTTGGATGCGTACAGAACACCAGTCTCAAATGCACTTGTTTGAAACGCCTTCTGGTAGGTGTCCAGCATCATCCGCAGATGATCTTCATCGTATACATACAGCGGTGTACCGTATTCTTTCGCCAGCTGCTGTACCGATGTTCCTCCAATCGTCGTCATAGTTCCTCCTCAAATATAAAATGCCGGCGGAATCCTATCGCCGGCATACATGAATACCTTTATCGATAGCACTCCTACTCTCGTAGACAGTCTGAGAGATCTTCTCCCTCAGCCCACCATTCCGCAATGCCTTGCGAAACAGTTCGGCGAAATTGCTGGCAACAGAGATCAGATGCCTGCCGGCTTTCTCTGCTGACGTCGTTTCCGCGCCTCTATCATCAATGCGATATTAGCATTCCTGCAATCTAATTTCAACTTGTTTCAGAAAATTATGATCACTTTCTATCATCCGTTGTGAAAAATTACCATCATAGTTTATTGTTTCGCGTATTCAACTCTTAGCTCAAATTATTTGGATTCATTACGCTCAACTGTCCATCAGGGCGAATTAAAGAAACGACCAGATCATCTAATCGTTTCTATTTTTATCATTCTATTTTCAATGACTGTCAGAGTATCTTAGTAGATCTCTGCACCGTTACCGATTCCATCATAGGTAACACCAGTGATGACAAGCGGACTGATTGTTGCCCACACATCAAAATCATC
>JAFWJY010000271.1 GCA_017514525.1 Solobacterium sp.
ATGTGTCATCTTTCGGCTGATGTACTGCACAGGAATCAGGCCAAATGAGGCACGCCAGCTGAAAAGAACCGAAGTCGACCTGGATAATGGCGTTCTGAATATCACTCAGACCAAAGGCCATGACCAGCATTATGTCGCAATCCATAAAAGCATGGTTGATATCCTGAGGGAATATGATCACCGTATGGAAGTTTTAATCCCCGGAAGGACATACTTCTTTCCCAAAGGGGAAATCGGATATCAATCAAAAAAATGGCTTGGGGAAAACTATGCAAAAATCTGGAATAAAGCCAACCCGGATTCACATTCGATTTCCTATGACCTTCGCCACCATTACGCCACCACAAACATAAACCGCTGGATCGATACTGGATTCGGAGTATATGACAAGCTGTATTACCTCAGTAAAAGTATGGGGCACTGCAGTATTGAGCATACGAAGTATTACTACAACATCGTTCCGCGACTCGCGGATATTTTGAATGAAAAGTGTTCAGAAAGCTTTGATGAGCTTATGCCGGAGGTACTGGAAGATGAAATCTGGTAATGAGGCAAGACTCATAGCCAAAGCAATCTCCGAATTCATTCATACCTATGCGCCAAACCACCTGACCGAAAGTAAAGACACCTTGAAGTCGTATAATTCAACATTGAATAAGTATCTGGAATTCCTTGAGGATCAGAAAGGCTATTCTGTACAGACATTGGAGAAGAAGTGCTTTGAACGCCCGATCGTCGAAGAATGGCTTCGATACATGCGCAACGAGGAAAAACTATCTCCTGAGACCTGCAATGTCAGACTGGGAGGATTCCGAACGTTCCTGAAATATCTCAGCACAAAAGATTTGAAATATAAGTATCTGTATCTGGATGCGATGGATATCCCACTGAAAAAGACGGGAAAGAAGAAAGTTGAAGGTATTACCAAGGAAGCGGTAAAGGCGATCATGGCAGAGCCGAATCAGTCAACCCTTACAGGAAAGCGGGATCTGGTATTTATGATGATCGCATACGGAACCGGTGCAAGAATGTCAGAGATTCTGAATATCCGGCTGGAACATATCCATCTGGAGGAAGAAAAACCGTCGATTACTGTTATCGGCAAAGGAAATAAGCTCAGAACACTCTATATCCTCCCAAAGCTCGTCGCGCATCTCAGAAGGTATATCAAAGAAGCTCACGGCGAAAACCCGGATCCCAATGATTATCTTTTCTGTTCCAGAAACGGAAGTCGGAAAGATAAGCTCAGTTCAAAGGCTATTGAGAGACGTCTTCATATGTACGCTGAGCGGGCTCACCAGAAATGTGAAGATGTACCGTTATCCCTCCATGCACATCAGTTCCGTCACGCCCGAGCCACCCACTGGCTAGAACAGGGAATCAATATAGTTGAAATATCAGTTTTACTGGGGCACGAACAGCTCGCAACGACAATGAAATACCTTGATATCAGCACGGAGGATCAGGCAAAAGCATTAGCCACTCTGGACGATGAGAACTCAAAGTCTGTAAACAAGAAATGGAAGAAAAAGAGGGCTAGCTTGAAGTCATTATTGAAGTGAAGTGTCCGAAATAAAATCCGAACCTTTTCGGTTTGAAAGTCCTGTATTTAAGCCAAAATCCGAAAAAGGTTCGGATTTATCAAAGATTCGGATAATGTAAAAAACTCCCCCTCTGATGTAATGCAGAATCTTTTTTCCGGATTCCTACCGCTGGCTGTTATACGCAGAAAAGCCAAGGTACAGAAAAAAAGCATTCTGCCGTTTTCTTAATTATCAAACGAGGGATTTGAGGTGTCAATGCATGTAGATGGAAGTGTACGAGAGGAGTTGTACAGAACTCATTTGCGGGGAGGGTTGTATGGTTTTCTTTTGACAACCATACAGCAAGTGCGTATGATGATATTGCAAGTTGCGCATAAAGCGCAAAACAGGTGTTGATATGGAATTCGCGGAAAAACTGAAAAACATACGCATTTCAAAAGGATGGTCGCAGGAAGAGGTTGCGGAACGCAGCGGTATCTCCCGGCGCACAATCCAGAATTATGAGAGCGGGAATATGTTGCCGAAAAAGCGCTCTACTTATAAGGTGCTTGCGGAAACCTTCGGCGTGGAGGAGGCAGTGCTTGTCGATTCAAACATTGACTTTGTACTGCGCGCCAATGAGCAGTATGGCGGCAATGCCATGCGGCAGGCAATGGACCTGGTGGCAGATGTAAAAGCGCTGTGGGCTGGTGGAAAAATGGAAGAGGAAGACATGGATGAAATCATGCGTTCCCTTCAGGAGGCATACCTCGAGGCGAAACAGAAGTCTTCCGGGAGGAAGAAGAAATGAAGCCTTCGATACAGCTTCCCAATGAATTGATTGCGGAATACAGCACCCGGGACCCGTTTCAGATTGCTTTCCTGATGGATGTGGCAGTCAAGTTTATCAATACAAAACGGCAGAAAGGGCTGTGTGCGATATTTGACGGCTATCCGTTCATCTTCATCAATCAGAATCTGAGTGAACAGATGCAGCGCATGACCTGTGCACATGAACTGGGACATGTACTCCTGCATAAGGATATTCTTACCGGCAATGTGCCGCTGCTGGAATATGAACTGTTTGATATACGCAATTCAACCGAATATGAGGCAAATGTATTTGCCGCAAATCTTCTGATCGATGAAACGGAACTGAATGAGCAAATTGCGGAAGGCGGAGATGTAGTGTCTATCGCATCAGCTCTTGATATTAATGTGAATCTGCTTCTGATCAAACTGATTGAGATGCGCAGAAGCGGAAAGGAACTGAACGTACCATTCACCCCAGAACGTGGATTTCTGGGCAGGATTGATGATCGCGCGGATTCGATCGGTTAACAGACGGAGGCAGACATGTCAGAGAAGTATTGCGTGGAGTGCGGAACAGAACTGCTTCCAAAGAAACTGAAAAATGAAGGAATTATTCCATTCTGTCCGAACTGTCAGCAGTATCGGTTTCCAATGTATAACGTTGCGGTCAGCATGATCGTAGTCAATGAGGCGACGAACCGGATTCTGCTGATTAAACAGTATGGGAAAGACAGTTACATCCTGGTAGCGGGATATGTAAACCGCACGGAGGCAATTGAACATGCGGTGATACGGGAAGTAAAGGAAGAAACCGGGATGACCGTTTCACGGATTGTATTCAACCGGACGAAATTCTTCGAACCGTCCAACACCCTGATGTGCAATTTCACCGCATTTGTGACAGATGATCATGAACTTCATCCAAACGAGGAAATTGATTCGTATGCATGGTTCAGCTTTGATGAGGCACGAGTTCAAATCAAACAGGGAAGTCTTGCGGCTGAATTTCTGATCGCATACCTGGATCAGGAATGAAATAAATAAACAGAGCGTTTAGAAAGATGTTTTTGTTATGCCTGAAAGGAAGTGATTATGGAAGATCGTTATGACAGGTTTCATCGAATTTATATTTGTATCGATTTGAAATCCTACTATGCTTCGGTGGAATGCATCAATCGCGGATTGGATCCATTGCGAGCAAACCTTCTGGTGGCAGATGAAACACGCTCTGACAAGACGATCTGCCTGGCGGTATCACCTGCATTGAAGGCTATTGGAGTACCATCCCGACCGCGACTGTTTGAGGCAAAACAGAAGATACGGCAATATGAATGGACGCATCATACAAAGGTTGATTATACAGTCGCAATGCCGCGAATGGCGGAGTATGAACGGATCTCAGCAGAGATCTATTCCATTTATCTGCGCTATGTATCTGAAGAAGATATTCATGTCTACAGCATTGATGAATGTTTCATCGATGTAACACCTTACCTGCACCTTTATGAAGAAGAAGCACAGCAGCTTAAGATTAGCTCTCCGCATCTGATGGCAGTCACGATGATCCGCGATGTGCTGGACGCAACCGGGATCACTGCGACTGTTGGAATCGGAACCAATATGTATCTTGCCAAGGTCGCCATGGACATTGTCGCGAAAAAAGAACCGGCTGATCGGGATGGCGTTCGTATTGCCGAACTGAATGAAGAAAGCTATAAATACCGGCTTTGGGATCATCAGCCGCTGACAGATTTCTGGCAGATAGGTTCGGGAAAGTGCGCCCGCCTGAATCGGGCAGGAATTTATACTATGGGACAGCTTGCGGCTGCTTCTCAGAAGGATGAGGAATGGTTTTATAAGACATTTGGAATTGATGCGGAGATTCTCATTGACCATGCCTGGGGAAAGGAACCGGTATGCATGAAGGATATCAAAAACTACCGTGCATCCTCCCACAGTCTCAACCTGGGCCAGGTGCTCCCACGCCCATATCATTTTGCGGAGGCACGCATTGTATTTACGGAAATGATTGATGACTTATGTGCTGATCTGTTTCGAAAGAATCTGACCAGCCGGGAATTCTCATTCTGGGTAAGCTATGATGCTAAGTCACTGGAAGTCAATCCGGATTACAAAGGACCTTACTGTACGGATTTCTACGGGCGCCTGTTTCCAAAATATGCATTAGGCGGTGTACGGTTTCATAACCGCACCAATCAGACAGCAATTGTGAAGCGGGCTATGCTGGAAGCGTTTGATCAGCGTGTCAACCGGAAGTTTTTTGTGCGCAGGTTTGGGCTGATAGCTGGAGATACTAAGGAAGGAGAAGGTTATATACAGCTGGATCTGTTTACGGATTATGAGGCGCTGGAAAAAGAAAAATGTGTGCAGCAGGCAATCCGTATCATACGGGATCGCTTTGGCAGCAATGCGGTTCTGAAAGGAACAAATTATATGGAAGGAGGTACTGCCCGGGAGAGAAACACTCAGATTGGCGGGCATCGCGCATAATAAAAAGAAGGCTGGAAAGATGAGAAGGTATGGAACACTTACCGAAAATAGGAATGTATGACCATCCGGAATCCTTTGCGTATGAACCGGTTCTGGAAGAGGGACCGCCAGAACATCAGGGAGATTATTTTTCCGCAAAGCATCCGCACATGGATTATGGGAGACGGGCAAAGATCTTTGCGCCATTTGCGGCATTGAAAGGGTTTGAGGAGGAAGTACAGTCCAAGGGAGTGCGCTATGAAAAAAAGAGGGACCTGGATCCCGATGAACTGTATGATCTCAACAGACAATTGCATCGTCTGCAGATGATGACCTGCGACGGGCAGCTTGCCAGGGAAAACATGGTAAAGGCTGAAGTGGAATATTATATGTTGTGTGAAGATGAGCACAACAAGGCATTTCATTCCAAAGGGCAGTATGTAACGATGAAAGAAATCGTGTATCAGGTTGATGAAACAGCACAGCAGCTTCGGATTGGTGACCGCATGATTCCATTTAAGGATATTTATGCAATTCGGTTTCCAACGAAAGAGGAAAGGAAATAACGCATGCATTATGTAAACGCGAAAGGAATCCTGTACGGAAGCGGACGATATCTCGGTATGAATCAGTACAGGGGCTGCACTCATGGCTGCATTTACTGCGACAGCCGCAGTAAGTGCTATCAGTTTACACATGCCTTTGAAGATATTGAGGTGAAGAAGAACGCTCCAGAACTGCTGGAGAAGGCACTGCGTGCCAAACGGCGTAAATGCATGATCGGAACGGGTGCGATGTCAGATCCATATATGCATTGTGAAACTGATATCCGATTGACCAGACGTTGCCTTGAAGTGCTGTGCCGATATGGCTTCGGCGCAGCCATCCAGACGAAATCCGATCGGATTCTGGAAGATATTGATCTTCTGGATCGTATCAATCAGACTGCGCGCTGTGTAGTGCAGATGACGCTGACGACCTATGACGATGATCTTTGCGCCATCATTGAACCAAATGTATGCAATACCAGGCGCCGTATCGAAGTGCTGGAAGAACTGCAGAAGCGGAAGATTCCAACAGTAGTCTGGCTGACGCCGATTCTGCCGTTTCTCAATGATACAGAAGAAAACATCCGATCGATTTTGGAAGAATGCGCTCGGGTTGGAGTGCGGGGTGTCATGTGCTTTGACATGGGACTGACGCTGCGGGAAGGCAATCGGGAGTTTTATTACGCAGCCCTGGACCGGTATTTTCCGGGTCTGAAACAGAAATACATCCAGACTTATGGAAATGCGTATGAGCTTCCAAGCCCGCATGCCGGCACGCTGATGCGGCTGTTTCAGAATCTATGTATACAGTATGGAATGCTGTATGAAACAGATGCTGTTTTCCGCTATCTCGGCGAGTTTCCGGAGGCTTATGAGCAGCTGAGCATATTCGATGCAGGGGGATAAGGAAACTGCGATGCGAAAGAAATATGTAACCGTGGAAGTGCTCTGGGATAAAGACGGAGGGATTCGTCCGGAGGCAATCCTCTGGGAGAATAACGGAGTGATGGAAACCTATGCAATCGATCAGATTCTTTCCGGCCCCAGAGCCATGTCCAGTGCGGCGGGTGGTGTTGGAAAGCGTTATGAAGTAGTAATCCGCAAGCAGCACCGGAATCTGTTTCTGGAAAAGGATAAATGGTTTATTGAGACCCGGGAGTAAAAACATTATGGAGGAAATGGTTCAAGTCTGCAATAGCAGCCCGAGCGGTCCTGGGAAGAAGCTTGTAAAGTAAAAAACGCTGTGTTACATTGAGCCCGAATACAGCGCTTTTTTGTTAGCAAAACAAAATAATCAGAGAGGGTAATTATGAGCAGATTTGACACGAATTTTGATGAAATGAGGTATGCGACGCGGGCGGTAAAAAGCGGGGAAGGACCAGATCCTGTTACCCGGGCCATGAACACGCCAATTTACGAAACTTCTACCTATGGCTATGAAACGGCAGAACAGTACGATGAGATGCTTGCACGGGGTGCGAAGTGGGAACCGGACCTCTACATTTACAGCCGCACGACCAACCCGACAACCACTGCTCTGGAGAAGAAGGTCATCGCGCTGGAAAACGCAGAAGATGCGGTGATCACCGCATGCGGTATGGCAGCCATCAGCAATGCCTTACTCGCCAATCTGAATACAGGAGATCATGTTATCTGTTCAGATGATACATTCATGTGCACTTCCAGCATGTTTGAGGATATCCTGCCTTCCAAGGGAGTCGAGACTTCGCGGGTTGAAATACTGGATCTTGCCAATATTGAGAAAGCCATGCGTCCAAACACCAAGGTCGTCTATCTGGAGGCGTTATCCAATCCGCAGCTGAAGCTAGCCAACATTCCGGAAATTGCCAAGCTGGCACACAGCCATGGCTGCAAGTTTATTGTCGATAATACCTTCCTGTCCCCATGTGTTATGCGTCCGCTGGACTGGGGTGCAGACATTGTTGTTCATTCCGGTACGAAGTATTATGTCGGCCACGGAGATGCCTTGTGCGGCATTATCGCCGGCCGGAAAAAAGAGATGGACCGTGTTCGCTTCTACTATGACAATCTCGGTTCACACATCAGTCCATTTGATTCCTGGCTGACACTGCGCAGCGTGCGTACAATGCCATTACGGCTTCGTCAGCAGTCCGAATCAGCGATGACTCTGGCGAGATGGTTTGAAACGCGGGAGGAAGTGGACTTTGTGACTTACCCGGGTCTTGAAAGCCATGCCCAGCATGAACTGGCAAAAAAAATATTTGTGAATGGTCTCTACGGTGGTATGTTATGTGTACATCTCAAAGGAGGCTATGAAGAAATGTGCAAGTTTGCGGATGCGACAAGAATTCCGCCGATTGCGACAAGCCTCGGAGATGTCGTGACCTTGATGTTCCCGAAGAAGGCATATAACAATCTGATTCGGATCTCCACTGGCTGTGAAGATGTGAATGACCTGATTGCTGACTTTGAACAGGCATTTGAGGCACTGAAGAAATAGGAGGAACGAAAAACATGAAACAGATCAAGATGATGATTGCCAGCCTGCTGTGTGCGGCTGCCATGGCAATTGCGGGCTGCGGAACAGACACTTCTGCCGGTACCGCAGTTGAATCTGCACTGCCGGATGCTTCGGCAGTCACAGAGATGGTTGAGAATGCGACTGGACAGACAATGGATGCGATTATTGAAACCACATCGGGCGCGATGAAAGAACTGACTGATAAGTACAGTGATGAACTGGCTGCGATCAAAGACGCAAAGGAACTGGAAGCCAAGAAGGATGAAGCAATTTCCCTGCTGGAAAAGCTCTACAACGATGCCAATACGGTAATTGATGGAACAACGGATTCGGATGAGACAAAGAAGCAGCTTCAGGATCAGCTCACAGAAGTGTGGAACAACGCCAGCGGTGTGATTAATACAGCCTACGAAGAAGCTGTGAAAACACTGGGTTAAGCAAACCGCTGTTAAAAAACGAATACCATGAAAAAAAGCGGGATCTCACTGATCCTGCTTTTCAGGTGCGTCTTCAGGTGGTTCTTTCCGGGCAAGCCATTTATCAAACTGCAGTTTGAGGAATGCGCCGACCGGTACTGCCAGCAGTAATCCAAGCAATCCGCCGATTGCGCCGCCAGCCAGCAACGAGGCGACGACGAGCAATGGATGGATGGAAATTGTGTTGGCAAGCAGTCTAGGATTGATGATGTTTCCATCGATGATCATGATGATCTGCAGAACGATGAGACCATAGATCAGCATCGGAATATTGCCGTCGATCAGATTGACGAGAATGACGGAAATATAGCCAAGTGAGGGTCCGAAGTAAGGAATCAGATTGCCAACACCGGCCAGAAGACCAATAATCAGCGCGTATTTCATTCCCATAAACGAGAATACCAGAGATACCGTTACGCCAACGATAACCGCATCAATACTCTGACCGCGGATATAACCGGAGAAGCAGCTGTCTGCGTCATTCAGCAGTTCTTTACATATACGAATCGTATTTGGAGGAAACAGCTTGCGGATGACATTGCCCCAGTAGCTGGAAATGCGGTGACCGTCAATGAGAAAGTAGATGGCAAAAATGATGCCGAAGAAGATCGTAGAAGCACCGCTGGCGATGCCGCTGACAAAACTGGTGATGTTGGAAACGGAACCGCTGATGTTTGATGCAGTCGAACCAAAGCCATCCAGGGAAGGCAATTTAATGCCATAGGCAGCCAGATATTTGGAAACCTGATCGAGGAATGTCTTGAGATCGGTCTTATAGTTCTGAAGGATGGTCGTCAGACTGTTGAAATTGAGCGTTTTGGCAAACTTGATTGAAACAATTGCCAGGAATGCGATGATGAGTACCGCAATCAGAATCAGAACCAGAAACACGGAAGCGGAGCGTGTCCATTTTTTGTTTGGAAACGACTTTTCAATCTGTTTCTGTACGGAATTGACCAGCGGGTAGAGAAGATACGTGATTACACCGCCCAGAGTCAGCGGCTTCATGATTGCGCCCAGCAGAACCGCAACTGTCTGAAGAACCGGAAGATTATGCCAGATGATATACCCGGCATAGAAGGTAATAAGGCATGTGAAGCCTGCATAAGCCGCAATCTTTACATACTTACGATCCAGGTTTCGGAATAAATTTCGAAACATAATAAAAACTCCTTTATGTATGCATTGTACAACTAAAATAATGAAAGATAGGAAAAGAAAAGCGGGTATGTTATATTTTTGGGGTTATGAAAGCAGTGATACAGCGAGTCAGTGAGGCATCCGTTACGATTGAAGGCAAGGTTCACGGTTCCATTGGAACTGGTTTTCTGATTCTGGTCGGCTTCTGCAATGAGGATGACGAGGAAATTACCGCGGCTATGGCAGACAAGATCCGCTGGCTGCGCATCTTTGAAGATGAAAACGGAAAAATGAATAAGTCCATTGAAGAAGCGGGTGGAGCGATCCTGTCGATATCGCAGTTTACCCTGTATGCGGACTGTCACAAAGGCAACCGGCCAAGCTTTATAAATGCCGGAAATCCTGAACATGCCAGTCACCTGTACCAGTATTTCAACCAGACACTGCGGGATGCCGGTCTTACAGTAGAAGAAGGCATTTTTGCGGCAGATATGAAAGTGCGGCTGTTAAATGACGGCCCGGTAACGATCATTTTTGATTCAAAGGAGGTAATCCATGGCAACAGTCATATACGGAAGTGAAGCTGCTGTAGAACTTCGGCAGCAGATGAAGGAACGGATCCAGAAACTGAAGGAAGATGGAAAGCGGATTCCATGCCTTGGCGTGATCCTGGTCGGAAATAACCCGGCTTCACAGTCCTATGTAAAAGGAAAAACAAAAGCCTGTGATTCCATCGGGATGCTTGCGAAGGAAGTAGACCTTCCTGCAGATATTACGATGGATACGCTGAAGGCGGAGATCGGCAAGATGAATGCGGATCCTGGCATTGATGGTATTCTTCTGCAGCTGCCGCTGCCAAAGGGATTGAATGAAAATGAAGCAATTCTGACGATTGACCCGAAAAAGGATGTGGATGGTCTGCATCCGCTCAATATCGGAAATTTCTATCTGAATGAGCCTTGTTTTGTACCATGCACGCCATTAGGTGTTATGGAACTGCTGCGGCGGATGAACTGTGAGATTGAAGGAAAAACGGCGGTTGTGGTAGGACGCTCCAAACTGGTTGGTACACCGGTTGCCCGGTTATTGCAGAATGCCAACGCGACCGTAACAATCTGCCACTCCCGGACCAGAAATTTAAAAGACATCTGTTCCAAAGCGGATATTCTGATTGCGGCAATTGGAGAACCCCGTTTCTTTACGGCAGACTATGTCAAGGAAGGGGCTTATGTAATCGATGTCGGCATCAACCATGTCGTAGATGGACATCTGTGCGGAGACCTGGATTTTGATTCTGTCGAAAAGAAGGCTGCGTATATCACGCCGGTGCCTAAGGGCGTCGGACCGATGACAATTACGATGCTGCTGGAAAATACGCTGAAGGCATATGAGGGAACTGTATGATCGTACCGGATTATGATCTGAATGATATCGTTGAGATGAAAAAAGAACATCCATGCCGGAAATCCAAGATCTGGAAAGTGATACGCATGGGTGCAGATATTAAAATCAAATGTCAGGGCTGTGGAGCTGTGATTATGTTTCCGCGCCACGAATTTGAGCGAAAACTAAAACGTGTCGTAGAGAAAGCTCCGGCATCGGATGCGGAAACCATTGCCGGTTAAGAAGGAGAAGACAATATGGCATTAACTGCAGGAATCGTTGGTCTTCCGAATGTCGGAAAGTCAACGCTGTTTAACACAATTACCAACAGCCAGGTTCTGGCTGAAAATTATCCGTTTGCGACAATCGCACCAAACGTCGGCGTTGTTGAGGTCCCGGATGAGCGCATGGATAATCTTGTGGAACTGTTTCATCCCAAGAAAGTCATCTATACCACATTTGAATTTACAGATATAGCAGGCCTTGTTAAAGGAGCTTCCAAAGGGGAAGGCCTTGGCAACCAGTTTCTGGCCAATATCCGTGAGACAAACGCGATTATTCACGTTGTGCGCTGCTTTGAAGATCCAAACATCGAACATGTTGAAGGGTCGGTAGACCCGATCCGTGATATTGAGGAAATCAATCTGGAATTATGCATGGCGGATCTCGATACCGTTGAAAACCGCATTGGGAAAGTACTTCGCAAAGCACAGACCAAAGAAAAAGGTGCAGTTGAAGAAAATAATGCCCTGCAGAAATTCAAGGAGGCATTGCTCAACGGAACACCGGTGCGTCTGTTGGATCTGAGTGATGCTGAGAAAGAACTGCTGAAAAACTATTCGCTGCTGACGGCCAAACCGGTCATCTATGTCGCAAACATGAGTGAAGATGAAGTGAGTGAACCGGAACAGAGTGAGTACTACCGCAAGGTGAAGGAATTTGCGGAATCCGAGCACAGTGAAGTCATCGCGATTTCTGCCCGTATGGAAGAAGAACTGTCCGGCATGGATAAGGAAGAGAAAGCCGCATTCCTGGAAGAGCTTGGCATCCGCACGGCTGGTCTTGATCAGATTATTCAGGCTGCGTATCATCTGCTTGGCTTACGTACATTCTTTACGGTGGGCGAACCGGAAAACCGTGCGTGGACCTTCCGCGAAGGTATGAAAGCCCCGCAGTGTGCCGGCATTATTCATACGGACTTTGAAAAAGGGTTTATCAAAGCCGAAGTATACAGCTATGAAGACATCATGGAGTATAAAACGGAAGCCGCGCTAAAAGAACATGGCAAACTTCGCATCGAAGGTAAAGACTATGTCATGAGGGATGGCGATATTGTCTTCTTCCGCTTCAACGTATAGTACAAAACATCAAGGATTATGAATTCAGAGCGACGCGGGTACTGCCGGGCGTCGCTTTTTAGCAGTTGCAAGAGAGGACGATCATATGCATGAGTATTACGCAGCGAACAGGGACAAGGTGACATACTCCCACCACTTACGCTGACACGTAGAGGTGGAAGATTCTCGGTCAAGAACACCAACGTATTCAGATAAGCTTATCGGATTCCCTGTAGCGTTATGATCCCTGTCATGATGTGTTCCGCATACCGGGAAATCTCATTCGCGAACCTTATGGGCACACGACACTGAACATGCCCGGTTTCGTTCGTACCTTGATGGGAAAGATTTACAGGAGCCCAAGGCTGCTGAAGAAGGACGTAAAGAATGCCAAAAATGCAGCGGGCAACTCCGGCAGTTTTGAAAACGAAACCGGAAAACCAAGCTTTTCTCTTGCTTTTCTCCCGTCTCTGAAATATTATAAAAAACGGGTTAGATAAGACTAACCTGCATTTCCCGCTAGAACTCGTTATACAGACTTTCCAAGAGAAAAAGGTGCAGATTGAAAGGGTATCTATCCGTTCGACAGACAGGCGATAAATGGAGTGTTTCTGTACGTTTGGTGAATCGGTATTTATTTAAATGAAGAATATCAGGCTGCGAACGCTTTGGGCGCGCGTGGGCCATTCCTGAGGATGCTGTAAAACCGAAGCGGGTTACACCAGGCGTGAAGGCAAAAAGAACTTCTTCTGCTCAGAATGCCGCAATAAAGTTAGGGCTGAGTTATTTTTTTACCCTATCGGTTAGCTCTAACTAACAAAAAGGAGACTCATTGTTTATCAACGAGTACGGCGATAAGAATAATCCGCTCTTCCTGCTTTTGGCACCGATGATGGTATCGGGTGAGGACCTGTACCAATTGATGCATCCGTTTTTTAAACACGAGTATCA
>JAFWJY010000272.1 GCA_017514525.1 Solobacterium sp.
AAATCTCAGACAGCGTAATCAGTATCCCATCAAACTGCTTCAAGGCATCTTCCAGTGCCAGATCTTCAATCCGCTCCATCGCCGCAGCCGGATCTGTTCCAACCAGGACACAGATATCCGCGTCCTTCAGTTTATCGGCCGCAGAACCTTCACTTTCCCGGTGAAAGTCGATCCAGGAAAAATCCTGGATGCCATAGGTGCGCAGCGGGCGTTCCAGATCTTCATGACGCTCGCTGGATTCCTCAAAGTCGCGATCCCAGTCATCTGCCTCCATTGCCCAGCCTTCATCATAGCCAAGCGGCAGAATAACCGCGCGCATGCCAGGACGCAGTACGGTATGCAGAAACTCTCCTGCCCATACTTCGTTGTAATTGGTTTTATTGACGACCAGAAATCTTGTGTCTGGCCGGAATCCTTCAACTGTCATTGATTTGCCCTCCTGTCGTTACCGGGGTGAACACGCTATACTGATTCTAGAAAAAAGAGATCGAGGAAAACCATGAAACGCTATCATGTCATCGTGGAAGGACGCGTCCAGGGCGTCGGCTTCCGCGCATTTGCACAGTCACACGCCATCCAGGAGAATCTCACCGGTTCCGTCCGCAATATGGAGAACGGAATGGTTGAACTCTATGTGCAGGGAGAACCTGCAGCCATTGACCGGTTTCTGGATGCGATTCAGAACGGAACCCGCTGGATCCGGGTGGATGACCTTACTGTAAAAGAAGTCCCGGTTGATCCTGCGGAGAAGAAATTCCGCACCAGTTATTCGTATGGCTGGTACTGAGCCAGCGTTCTGAGCTCTTCCATCAGCTGAGACGGAACCGGCCGTCCCTGTTCCTGCAGAGCCGCAATCACTGCGGCTTTTTGTATGAGCGCTTCCATGCGCAGGGATTCCCCGGCGATCACACGCCGGTTCGTTTCACTGATGGCGGTCATCGCTCCATAGGCGTTATAGGTTCCATAGCACCTTGCCATCGAGGCCAGTCCCTCCGCAAGCATGCCGGCGGTTTCACCGTCAAGCCGTTTGGACAGCGCACGCAGCTTGCGTATATCATTCAGACCCTGCTGAATCATCAGATACCGCAGGGAGCGGACCGGCACAGGGTCAGCCGCATCCATCTCGTCGGGATAGATCAGAAAGGTATCGCCTGCCTCAAAGTGGATGTTGTCGCCAACATGAAGCGGGTCTGCCGGCCAGGCATTGAACGCCCAGCGCAGATACCCATCAAACCCTCTTGCCTCCAGATACAGCATGGTCCAGACGGATTCGCATGGATCGCTGTATAAAAATGCATTCGGATAATTTGTCGAGCAGTTGTACATCGTTGTCGTTAAGCCAAGCTCGCTGCGATGGCTCAGAAAGGCATCAAATTCCGGATCGTTTTCCGGTACGGAGGCAATGGATATGGAAAGATAATCAAACTGATCATACAGAGCAGTATCTCTTGGAATCACATTCAGTGCTGCGCCAAACCGGAACTGGTTCCCGTCCGGGATTGCATGCACAAAGTCCAGCATCATGGAGAAATACTCCAGACCGCGCTCATCCACGAACAGACAGGTGCGTTCCAGCCATCCCTTTTCCTTCAGATGATCAATAAAGGAATACAGAAAGTTTTCCCAGTACCAGCGCCAGGTTTCATCACCCGGTGTCAGCACCAGCCGGTTGGCCTCGCCAAGATCGCTGTATACCGTAATCGCGTGATCAAACGGAAGAATGGAGAAACAGTCAATCTGTCCTACAATGCCAACCGAATCACACAGTTCCACCCATTGATCAAACAAGGTGTAATCAAACCACAGGAAACCATTTCCATCCAGATTCCATTTCACCAGTGACGGCGTATCCGGATAAGTCTGATGGGCCCATGGCTCATCTGTGATCGCGCAGGTGATGTGAGAACCGCCTGCTTCTTTATACAGTTCCAGCTCTTTTTTCAAAACTGCGCGATGCGCTTCGGAGAGAAACTCCGTACCGCGCAGACTTTCGTAGTACTGGTAGGACGCAAATGGATATTGCCAGAGATTAAGAGACACCGCTTCCTCCGCAACACTGTAGGAACTGACGACCGCTTCCAGCTTCAAGGTTCCGGTATCCGTGCCTTCAAATGCGATCTCGCCCCGGTAACTGCCACTTTCCGTATCGCCTGCGTCAAGCAGAACCCAGAACCACGCCGTTTCCCCTGCCTGAAGATCGGTTTCCGTCGCATTACTCAGAATGTCAAATACCTCAGTATGGGGTATCGAGGCATCCGTTCCCATGCCAAGGGATGCGCTGTTTGCCTTCAATAACCCCGCACTCACCGCAACCGTCGTTTCCTGTTTGGACGCAGTCAATGGAGCCGTATGAACAGTCACATGCATGTCATGCGTGGCACTCACCCGTACTTTCAGAACACGCGTTTCATCCTTCCACAGTGACACATACGCTTCTGTGCTTCCATCCTCCGGATACAATTCATGAACCGAAGATTCCTGCTCATTCACGCCGATCGCGGAAAAACTGACATCTCCTGTTTCCTCTGCCTGCACCGGCAGCCACGTGCTCAGCAGCGCCAGCGCAAGCAGTGCTTTCAGAATACGCTGTTTCATATTTTCACCTGCTTTTGAAGCTGATACATCAGAATGCCTCCGGCAACCGCCACATTCAATGACTCAAAGCCGCTCATTTCAATGCGAACGCGCTGATCTGCCTGCTTCTGCAGTTCGAGAGAAACGCCATTTCCTTCATTTCCCAAAATGACCGCCATCTTGTCCGACACGTTCATTTCCTTCATCGGAACCGCTTCCGCCAGCGTTGTTGCGATAACATACACGCCCTGTTTCTGAAGGGAGGAAACATAGTCGGAAAGATTGCGCCGCACCACTGGAATTTGAAACACTGCCCCCTGTGTGCTGCGCAGCACTTTTTCGTTATAGAGATCACATGACGTTTCCGATGTAACAACCGCATCGAATCCAAAGCTTCTGGCTGTGCGGATCAGTGTTCCAAGGTTTCCCGGATCCTGAATTCCATCCAGAATCAAAACCCGATCCGGTTGCAGTACAGACGGCTCTTCCATCCGGCACACCGCAACGGACGCGGTTCCAGACCGGCTGGAACAGAGTTTCTGAATCACATGGGAAGGCGCTTCAATCACATGATCAAACCGGTACTGGTCCGGATGTTCACTCAGAATCACATCGACAATGCCCACTTTCAGCGCTTCCTCAATCAGATGATCGCCCTCTGCCAGAAACAGGCCCGTTTTGTCCCGTTCTTTTTTCTGGAGCAGCTTCGCCCAGTTTTTGATTCGCTGATTGGAAGTTGAATCAATTCGCTCCATCCGTACTGCCTCCTCCCTGATAGCGGCGCTGACGCAGTACTTCAAATCCAAGCACCGCACTGGCGCCTGCCGCATTCAGCGCATTGCGAAAATCATTCGCATACGGGATATAGATATTCTCATCACATTCATTCAGCACAGCGGTGGAAAGCCCTCGCATTTCTCCGCCGATCGCAAGCAGGATCGGTCCTGTGAAGTCCGCTTCATAACATGGTTTTGCGTCTTTGCGCATTGCCGCAAAGGCATGAATCTGATGCCTGCGGCACGCTTTGATCAAAGCAGCGGGATCTTCGCTCATCACAATCGGCAGATAGTCATAAGCCCCGGCACTGGATTTGAGAATCACGCTGTCCGCGGATTCCCAGCTGCGGGAATTGATCACAAGCCCCGTACAGCCGCCGGAATATAGTGCCCGAATGACATAGCCAAGATTGAACGGGTCTTCCACACCCTCCAGCACCACCAGGAATGGATTCTCAGAGGAAAACAATACTGATGGATCATCATAGATTCGCCCGTCTGCCTCGCACAGAATCCCGCCATGGGTTTTCCCGGACGCCGCTGCGTCGATCGCGTGCCGCGGCATACGGCGAATCGGAATGCCTGCCTCAGCAGCTTTTGCCATGACGAACGCCGATTCCTTATCCCTTCGCTTTTCATCAATATACAGTTCCTTTACCTTGCGCCGGTTTCCCAGGATCGCAGCTTTTACGGAAATACTGCCTTCAAGTATCATTCTGTTTCCTTTCTGAGCAATGCTCCAGGAGCCGCCGCAAACGGAACCTTCATGCGTACGATGCGCATCGGTATCCGGCTCTTTTCCATCGGATTCCCGTTTTCATCCTGCAGCTCTTCCAGCACAAAGCTGCGGTTTTGTCTGCCCGGTTCCAGCACTTCGATGGAATCCTTCAAATCGATTGGATTTCGTGTTTCCAGCTCCAGCATTCCATCCTGACACGACAGTACCGTTCCAAGAAAGGCATGATTTACGTTGTCGTTGGAATGCGCACGATAAATGATGGATTCTTCATTTCCGATTCCATTATAATTTCCAACCCAGGTGCTGCGGTTTTCCGCGGCACTGACTTCCCTGCGATGATAGTTTAAGCGCTCCGGGGAGAGCTCTCCCTGCGCTTCGGCAATCTCATCAATCAGATGGCGGTAGGCGCTGACAACAGAGGCTACATAGTATTCTGTTTTCATGCGGCCTTCGATCTTCAGGGATGCGACGTTCGCCTTCATAAGCTCCTGCAGCACCGGCATTGCCATCATGTCTTTGGAGCCCATTGTAAACAGCGTTTCTTCACTGGTGAGCTGCCGCCCGTTTTCCAGCACATCGTAATGCCAGCGGCAGGACTGCGCACAGCCCCCGCGGTTGGCATCCCGCAGCGTCATGCGGTTGGACAGCGTGCAGCGTCCGCTGAAATTCACGCACATTCCGCCATGGATAAACACTTCGATTTCCCGTGAACAGCCGGCTGTTATCGCTTTTACCTCTTCCAGTGTGCATTCCCGTCCAAGCACGACCCGGTCGCAGTCGGTCATCGCAATCATCTGCTGCACAGCAGCGAGGTTAAGCGTAGACATCTGGGTGCTGCAGTGCACTTCCAGCCTGGGTGCCACCTGCCTGCATAAGCGCATGATGGCCGGGCTTGCGGCGATAATCGCCTTAACGCCAGCCTGTTCCAGAAACTTCAGATAATCCTGCAGACCGTCAAAGTCCTCCTCATGAGGAATTTCATTTACCGTCACATGAATGGCGGCCCCATGGTCTTTGGCAAACATGCACGCTTCCGCAATATCGTCTCTGGTAAAGTTGGACGCTCTGCTTCTGAGGCTGTATTTCTGCCCGCCGATATAGACCGCATCCGCACCGTAAAGGATCGCTGTTTTACAGCGGAGAAGGTCGCCGGCAGGTGCCAGCAATTCCGGTTTATAAAATGGTTTTCTGGTCATAATACCCCTTCGAACACTCCGGATGCCGCATCCGGTAATCGTTGATCGCTTCTATGCAGGATTCTCCGTTTAATAGCTGCTGATACAGGTTCAGTGTTTCCAGCAGCGTTTCAGAATCCAGAAAGGAACCATCAATAAAACCTGCTTCAGCCTGCTTAAATTCTGAAAGCTCCTCGAAGCTCTCCAACACAAAGTCGCTGAACACCATGGTTCCATAGTCTGTTTCATAAACCGGCATGTCTTCCTGCCGTGTGGTTTCCCGGATCGCAAGTCCGGTGTGATACAGCGGATCAAGATCGATCTGGTAATAATCCTTCCAGGCAGAAAGCAGCTTTCTGCGGGAGACCGATAAGAGGAGATGGCCATGGATCGTCACTTCCGCATGTTCGGTCGTCGAAAGAATCCGCGTGGTCTCAGATTTTGTCAACAACGGCGAAACGGAGATCCCTCCGATACCCTGTTCCATCCAGAATGCCGCATCCTGCGGACTGGTCAGCAGGGTTTCCGGCCGATAGACAAGAACCTTGCGCTGCTGTTCATTGCAAAAGGACAGGATCGCAGGATCGGAAAAATAAAGGATGTCTGCGCCGGCGGCCAGCACCTTCTGGGTAATCGCACGTGCTTTTTCCAGCTGTGTCTGAGCGATTGGAACATTCAGCAGTACGCCAAATGGAATATCACCCGGAAGCTGTTCCGGCTGAATGCCGGTTACCGCGCTTAATGCCAGATCACGCAATGAAAAAACAGGCATCGCACCCTGTCGGGCTGCTGCTGTAGCCTGTTCGATTGTCGAAACACTGATGCGTATCTCTCTCATGACTTGAATTTTACCGTATCAGCCCATGGTTTGAAAGCGTCTTGACGCGTCCGGTTTTTTCCTGCTAGTCTTTTTACGTAAAGACAACTGAGAACAGTCGCGTTAAGTGCTGAAGACGTGGGACATCTTTGGACGAAAAGCCTCATGCTTGCGGTGCCTGTTTCTTCCCCTGAAACTGAGAAAGAAATCTTCTTTGGTCTTTCTCACCGAAGGGTGAAAAGATGAAAGGAGATTTTTATGTTTACGAAAGAATACTGGCGTTCTTCTTTTGCCAAACTCAAGGACATTCGTTATCTGGCGATCATCGGTCTCATGATCGCGCTGAAATTCATTCTCAATCAGATCCGCATTCCGGTCAGTGACAACCTGAATGTGATGTTTTCCTTTGTGCCGGTTGCCATTGAAGCCATGATTGTCGGCCCTGGTGCAGCCATGGTGTCTGCAGCAGTCACCGACACCCTGGTTACCATGTTGTCAAGCTGGGGGCCCTATTTCCCCGGCTATCTGCTGAGCCGCGTGCTGGGAAGCCTCATTTTCGGTTTATTCCTCTACCGGACCCGCTTTACCCTATGGAAAACAGCGCTTGCGAAAGCGCTGATCAATTACGGTGTTAATGTGGCACTGGGATCGCTCTGGAGTTCCATGCTCTACGGCAAGGCGTTTCTTTACTACGCCGGCACTTCCCTGATCAAGAATACGATTCTGCTGCCATTTGAAGTTCTGATTCTCTATGCCCTTTTGAAGGCACTGATTCCACCGATGCGCAAGCGGGGATTAATCAGCGATACAACTATCTGAGTCCGCCGATGCGGATACTGTCATCCATCCGCTGCAGGGTTTCCGTATAGCCGGTATACAGTTCACTGCCAGTTTCAAGGTTCTGCCGCACGCGGCTTAGAAACTGTACTTTGGCATATGCGTCTTCTTCCGGGACAGAGACCACAAGATCCATCTTCGGATTGGTCAGTTCGACCCGATGCCGGTCGCCGTATATCGTTTCAGTTACCGTAACCGCGCCGAGTGCGCCAATGCGGTCGGTTACAGCTTCCGCTTCGGAGTACAGATTGCCAAGGGAATAGAACACCAGGGTATCATCGATCCAGCAGGCTGGCTGTACGGCGTTTTCCGCATAACCGATGATGATGGAAGCACCGGCTCCCGCCAGAGCTTCTGCCACCTGCCGCTGCCGGTCATTGGGCAACGCGCCCTGGCCGCCATCCCAGGCAATGGAAACAATCACCAGATCCGCCTGTTCCGCCGCTTTGTTCACAAACAGCGGCGTTTTTTCATCGTTGTAGACATTGACAAGATACGATTCATTTTCCGGCAGCGGCTCATTCAGACGGTCTGTATAGGACAGATAAACAACACTGACACCATTCTGCTCGAAAATGCGAAGCTGATTCTTTTCATCCGTGGAACTGTTCGTACCGCTGATCCAGACCGATGAGCGATTCCAGTAGTTCATCGAGGAATCAATTGCCTCCTTGCCGGAATCATGTACTTCCGGATAGGCCAGACCAACCATGTTAAAGCTGGCTCCGCAGACTTCGTCCGCAAAGGATGACTTGGAATCCGTCCCGACCAGTGAATGGTAGGTCACTGCTGAAAAATCATAATTATCGACCAGCACGCCAAGCTCCGTAAACGGAGAATCCCCATCCTCTTCACAGGGCATCACTGCGCCTGCCGCAAGAATATTTACGACATTGGTTTCTTCATGGTCCAGCCAGTATTCTTCCCGTTCAGGCTCTTCTGGACGGGTATCCTGTTCCAGCACCCGGGAAAGAATCGTCATGGTAAAACTGGTAGCACCGAGAATCAGTGCCAGCGCAATCAGAAATTTACCGTGCCGGTCCCAGAAATTTGAAGGTTTACTCATGACTGTATTATAGCATGGGGTTATAATGGTCACATGTTTGCGGAAAAGGTATATGAAGCAGTTCAGAAAGAACTGAACGGAACAGTCACACTGTGTGCTGTATCGAAGCGGCACTCCATCGAAGAGATAAAGACTGCCTATGATCTTGGTCAGAGGATCTTCGGGGAAAACAAGGCCGCAGAGCTGGTGCAGAAAGCAGAAGCGCTCCCAGCAGATATTGAATGGCACTTTATCGGGCATCTGCAGCGCAACAAAGTCAAGCAGATCCTCCCGTATGTATCCTGCATTCAGTCTCTGGATTCGGTGCGTCTTGCCGAGATGATTGAGAAAGAAGCAGCTGCGATCCATAAGACCGTGGACTGCCTGCTGGAGTTTCATCTGGCAGAATCCGATACCAACAAAACGGGTCTCTTGCCGGAAGAAGCGATGACCATGCTGGAAACGTGCGACCGGCTTCCGCATGTACACCTTGTCGGTATGATGACGATGGGGCCTCATACGGATGATGCAGCAGAAATCAGACGTGTATTTGAAGCAGGGCACACCCTGTTTCAGACACTTCAGGAACACAGCCGCGATATTCAGATCCTTTCCATGGGAATGAGTGATGATTATCATCTTGCGATCGAAGCCGGTTCCAATATGGTTCGAATCGGTTCAAAACTGTTTCAGGAGTGAGGTATATGACATTTGTTCGTAAGAGTGCAGATCTCTCGCCAATCAAGGATACCGTGTTTGCGGTAGCCGCATTGGCAGCCAAAGACAAACAGGAAAACGGAGATCTGGTCATAGACGCTACGATTGGATCGCTGTTTTCTGAAGACGGTTCGTTTGTCGTCTTTCACAGCGTATTCGATCATTATGACGAAATCGATCATTCCGTCAAAGGAGCTTACGCATCCAGCTTCCGCGGGAATCCGCCCTTCCGTAAGGCGGTCTATCAATGGGCCACACAGGGTGCGGATCTCTCCCTTGCCCATTCGGTGATTGCCACACCGGGAGGAAGCGGTGCCGTTTCATGCGGATTCATGTCATTTCTTGAACCGGGTGAAACGATCATCATTCCGGAAATCGGCTGGGAATCCTATGATCTGATGGCGCGTCAGAATAATCTGAAGACACGTACCTATCAGCTGTTTCAGGAAGACCGCCTGAATCTGGAATCCATCCGGCAGGCAGTCCTGGCAGTTCAGCCGGAACAGGAACGAATTGTCCTGGTCATCAATGACCCCTGTCACAATCCGACCGGTTATTCCATGACCTGCGAAGAATGGAGTGAACTGGTAGAATTTCTCAACGGAGTATCGCAAACCAACCCGGTAATACTGATCAACGATATTGCCTACATTGACTATTCCTATAACCTGAAGCACAGCCGGGAATACCTGAACTGCTTTAACGGCTTCAGCGATCAGGTACTGGCCGTTATTGCCTTCTCCTGTTCCAAATCGTTCACCTGCTATGGTCTGCGGTGCGGAGCAGCTGTGATTCTGGCCCAGCAGGAAACAGCCGTTGCGGAAACCGCCTCCGTGTTTGAGAAGGTCGCACGTACGACCTGGTCCAATATTCCAAATGCGGGAATGCAGAACTTCACCTGGGTCGTAACGGAGAACCGCAATGCTTATCTTGCGGAGAAGCAGCGTTATATCGATCTGCTGAAACAGCGCAGCGATCTGTTTATAACGGAGGCCCGTGCCTGCGGCCTTCCGCTATATCCATATAAAGAAGGATTTTTCGTAACGATCCGTGTGGAAGACAATGACCGTGTCGAACGCATCCAGAAAGCGTTAATGGAACGTCATATTTATACCGTTATCGTAAATAAGGGAATCCGGATCGCAGTCTGTTCGCTGCCGCTGCGCAAGACAAAGGGACTTGCGGCAGTTATCCGGTCCGTCATGGATGAAATTGACTAAAGGAGTTAAAAACTACTATGCCAGCAGCTACAACACATGCCGAATTTGCGAAACGCGTATTTCAGCTTCTGCCTCCTGAACAGCAGAAGTCGATCACCAGCAAACCGATGTATTATCTCGGTTCTCAGGGGCCGGATCTGTTCTTCTTCCACCGCTATATGTTTCTGCCTGGATCCTTAAATCAGTATGGCAGTATGATGCATTCCAACAAGGTGAAGGAAACCATCGCCTATCTCAGAAAGCACGCCCTGACGCCGGCTCTGCACAGCTATTTCATGGGCTTTCTCACTCACTATGCGCTTGACAGCACCTGTCATCCGATCATCAATGCCTTCTCCAAAATGGAATACGACCTGGAAGGCCGTCATGAAAGTGAAGCGCATTTCCGCATTGAAGGCGAGATTGACGCCTGGCTGCTGCGTCAGCAGGGACGTTCTGTAACAGACTATAACGTCTATAGGATGCTGAAGGTATCAAAACCAGAAGCCAAAGACCTCGGCATTCTCTACCACGGGCTGTTTCAGGAAGTATACGGCCTGGATATACCTGCCCGCAGGATCGAAGACGCATGTTATGACTGTGCGCGCATTACGCATCAGCTGAAGCCGGGAAAACGGAAGCACAAATTTGCCTACCATGTGGAAAAAGCAGTCAAAATGCCGCATCTGATCACCGGCATGATGTTAGCCGATAAAGAAAATGCGGAGCCCTCCGTACTCAATCTGAATCATGATCTGTGGGTGTGGTATGGTCAGAGCCGCAAATCATTCCCTGAGCTCTTGGAAGAGGCCAGTGCGTATGTGCTGCAGCTGATTCCGGATGCGGATGAGTCGCTGATCAAAAAGAACTTCAACGGTGTACCGCTGGGTGAAACCATTCTGTAACTTAAAAGGATATCGCGCGGATATCCTTTTACTTTGAGAAATACAACTCAACACGAACGATTTCACTGATTGCCGGCCATTTATAATGCCAGCCCCAGGCAGAGACACCGGAAGTCGTAACAGCTGCCATATCCCCGTAGAAACGCATGCCATAGTACATATCATACCGGACTGCTTCCCCAAGAAAGAACGGAATATTGAACCCGTGCGTGTGTCCCGCAAAGGCAAGGTCCACGCCGTTTTGTGCCATTGCCGCAAACTCCTTGGGCCGATGCGTCAATACGATGAGCGGCTGTTCGGAATCAACCGCAAGGCTGTTCAGAAGCTCTGAACAGGACAGGTCGCTGTGCGTTGGATCATTATGGCCAACCAGCTGGATGTCATCTCCCAGCAGAACCATGCGGTCTTCCAGCACTTCCACACCCATGGAGCGCATCTGTTCCGCAGCCCAGCCGGTATTCGGGTCATCGTGATTGCCATACACATAATAGATGCCGTATTTCGGCTGCTGAATTTCCGTCAGAACATTCCGCACCAGTTCCACATCCTGGGGTGAAGTTGTTTCATCAAATATATCCCCGCCCAGCAGCAGGACATCCGGCTTGGCCGCATCGATCTGTTCTTCCAGCTGCCGGTAGGTAAATTCCCAGTTTCCGCTTCCCGCATGAATATCCGCGAGAAAGACGATCGTCATGGAATCAAGGGAAGACCGCTTTGGCAGAGTGATCTCATAGTTTGTGGTATGCAGGTTGTCGATATTGAAATAGCCCAGCACCGTGATCACATAGGAGAGCACGATAAACACCATCGCATGAACGCGCTTGTCCTTCAGAATGGACTGATTTTCTTCAGATGGGGTAATGCCCCGGCGTTTCAGGATCCAGAGATAGATGGTCCGGATGACAAGGCGGATCGCAAACAGCATTGTCAACAGCAGCAGCATCACATAGTAAAACGTACCAATGCGGCTGATTGAATACTTGAGGCCGGTGGCGGGCACCTTATGAAACGCTGTAAAGATGAGGACCATGGAACCCATACCGGTCAGATGCCAGAGAATCAGCACCAGCCGGAACATGCTATTTTCCCGCCAGCTGCGCGGATAATTCCAGTATACAAACAGTGTCATGCCAAGAAACACGAACACCGATATCAGAAATGCAAACCTGTACACTTCAGCATCGCCTCCCTTGTTGCTGTACCATCGATATCTTACATCGATTCGTTCAGAAAAAAACACGGCAATCCGTGTTCTTATCAGTTATCAGATTCTCCCCACGCAGGAATATCGCTTCCCTTGCGAATCAAAATGGTCTTCTGATAGTCCGTCTGGTTCAGAAAGTGAAGCACTGCTTCTTCCTCTTCCTGATTGCAGCCGGCAAGAATCTTGACATCAAGTGTCTTCTTCAGAATGTCCGCCGCAACGATCAATGCGGTAATCGTGTAATGGCTGCCCGATCCAAGATAGACCGAAACACCTTCCACCAGACCGTTGGTATCAGCCAGATGTCCGTAATCGACCGGATAGATCAGATTCGCAAACTCCGGATGACACTCACCCTTCTTTCTTGTTTTTTTGACTGTGCTGGAAAGATACAGCGTATTCAGCTTTTGCCAGAAATAGGCGTTGTTTTCATACTGTGCCATGAGTTCCCCTTTATTGAGCACCGTCATTATACAAACTTTTCAGATTTCTGTAAACAATTTCAAGAAATGTGAAAATTTTTCAAAGCTGGTAAATACGCACCCAGTTTTGCTTCAGAAGCTTCTCGATATCGTACTCTCCGGACAGATTCATGGAATGGGCTACAATCATCAGACATCCATAGGCATCCGAGGAAGCCAGATGATGTTCAAGATCGATATTCAGATAGGAGCACACATCATTCAGACGGTGGTGGGAAAGCTGCGGAAACATCACTCTGCTCAAGGAAACCGTATCAAAATAACGCAGATGCGGAACCGGCAGACCGCAGTTATAGCAGGCTGCCTTCAGGCATCCCATATCAAATCGCGCATTGTGCGCACACACCAGGGCATCTTCAAAGAACGGCTTCATCTGCTGATAGACCGTGCGAAAGTCCGGTGCGTCCTCCACATCCTCCGGATGAATGCCATGAACCTGGATATTGAAATAGCTGAACTGGGAAACATTGTCCTCCGGGCGAATCAGAGAGTAATACGCCTCTTCCACGCAGCCGTCTTCCATGACGGAGATGCCGACCGCACAGACGGAGGCAGGATTGCCGTTGGCTGTTTCAAAGTCAATTGCGGTGATCTTCATTCGCGGATGTGCTCCAGAGCCATACGATAAATATTCTTGATATGATCATCTGCCATGGAATAGTACACAAGCTTGCCAATCTTGCGGGATGTGACCAGCTTGGTTTTCTTCAGACTGGCCAGCTGATGGGAAATGGCTGACTGACTCATCTGCAGCAGTGCCGCAAGATCCCCTACGCATAATTCATTGGTGAACAGTGCGCTCATGATCTTTAACCGGGTGCTGTCTGCGAACATGGTAAAAATCATCGACAGGTCATCATACTCATTCTCATCGATCATAGCTCTGCGGCATTCTTCCACTTTTTCAGAATCTACGTAATTCATCGGTTTTCCTTTCTGCGCGCACTCTTGATTTCTTTTCCTGGCGCATACTGATTCATCGAATACTGGATCGGGCGTTTGGAATACAGCTCGATCGACTCGGATGAACCGTTGACCAGATTGATTGTCAGACGATCCATAGAAGGATGATATTCATACTGCCAGTTCACGATTTCATCCCAGTAGATAATCGTGCAGGTATCCGCATCCCGATGGTTGTAAAGCACGAGATAATCCGGTGAAAACTGAATCAGAATACGGTCCGGCATCACCAGAATGGAAAATACCGAGACAATGATCAGGATCGCTCCAATTCCGGCCAGCGGCTGAAAGAACAGAAAGCCGATGCCAAGCAGTCCCAGCAGAATCATCAGCAGCACCGGTTTTACATGAACAATGCGCGGCGGGGCCTTCCACGCCGGCAGGTTTCTTGTTTTGATAACCTGTGATCTCATTGAAATGATTATAGCATTCCCCTTTCCTGTTTGCCTTGCCTTGCGAATCGTGTACAATCATTGCGGAACGATACCTATTCCAATCACAGAGGAGCTTTCTGATTACGATATGAATCCTGTAACATTTGAAATCACACATGTATGTACCCAGAGCGGTGCCCGCACCGGCATCCTCCATACACCGCACGGTGATGTGGAAACACCGATGTTCTTGCCGGTCGGCACACAGGCAACCGTGAAGTTTCTTTCTCCGGAAGAGCTGTATGACATGCATGCGGGCGTAGTTCTGGCAAATACGTATCACCTGTGGCTGCGGCCGGGAGAGGATATCGTAGCCAAAGCAGGCGGCGTCCAGAAGTTTATGAACTATAAAGGACCGATGCTGACAGACTCCGGAGGCTTTCAGGTATTCTCACTGGCAGATACCCGCAAGATCAAAGAAGAAGGCGTAACCTTCAAGAATCCCATCAATGGCGATATCCTGTTTCTTTCACCGGAGAAATCCATCGAGATTCAAAACCAGATCGGGGCGGATATCATCATGTCCTTTGATGAATGCATTCCCTACCCAAGTGAGCGCAAGTATGTGGAAGACTCGATGATGCGCACGCTGCGCTGGGCAGAGCGCGGCAAAGCAGCGCATAAGCGCAGTGATGAACAGGCCCTGTTCGGCATTGTGCAGGGCGGTGATCATGAAGATCTGCGCCATTACTGTGCTGAGAAACTTGTCGAAATGGATTTTCCCGGCTATGCCATCGGGGGTACCTCTGTTGGAGAAGACAAGGAAACGATGAAACGGATGGTGCGGATGTCGGCGGAAAAACTTCCCTATGACAAACCTCGCTATCTGATGGGCGTTGGTGCTGTCAACGACCTGCTGGAGGCTGTCTCCATGAATATCGATATGTGCGACTGCGTCCTGCCGACCCGTATCGCAAGACACGGAACGCTCATGACCAGTCAGGGACGAATCAATATCCGTAAGGCCGTTTACCGGGATGACTTTACCCCGCTTGATCCGGAATGTGACTGCTATTGCTGCAGGAATTATACAAAGGCTTACCTGAATCACCTCTTCCGCTGCAACGAAGGGTTTGGTACACGCCTGATGTCAATTCACAATGTACGGTTCCTGATCCGTCTGATGGAAGGCGCACGCGCTGCCATAAAGGAAAACAGATACAACGACTATAAAGAAGAAGTCCTGCATTCCATGAAGTTTGATGAACGCGGATTCTGATCAAAAATGCTCACCTCATTTCGAAGTGAGCATTTTTTTAGTCGTCTGAAGCTTCCTGTTCCCTCTGGATATCTACCCAGTTGGAATAAACTGGCCTGATGTTTTTATGACGGATCTTTCGATCAATATAGTTTTTGGTAATCATGATTACCGTGCCGCTGCAGGAAATGACACCAATCAGGTTCGGAATCGCCATCAGTCCGTTGAAGGTATCCGAGAGGTCCCATGCCAGCTGCAGATTCATTGTCGCACCAACCATGATGAAGCAGACAAAGATAATGCGGAAGATAATGACATTCCTCGTACCGAACAGATATTCAAATGCCCGGGTTCCGTATTCACTCCAGCCAAGGGTTGTACTGTAGGCAAACAGGAAGATGGCAATTGTAATAAATACTGAACCAAACTGGCCAAACACTGTGGAGAATGCCTCGGAGACAAGTGCCGTGCTGGTAGAAGTACTGATCATCATGCCGGTTTCCAGATCGACAAGACCGGTAGAGAGAATAACGAATGCAGTGAGGGAACAGATGATAATCGTATCTGCGAACACCTCGAAGATGCCCCACATGCCCTGTGTAACAGGTTCTTTCACATTGGATGCGGAATGTACCATAACGCTTGAACCAAGACCTGCTTCATTCGAGAATACACCGCGCTTCATACCCCAGGTGACAGCAGTCATGACACCATAACCTACAATGCCGCCGCCAACGGAACGCATTGCGAAGGCGCCCTTGATAATGGAGATAATTACTTCAGGAATCATGTTGATCCTGCCAACGATAATAACGAGAGATCCAACAATGTAGGCAACTGCCATAAACGGCACCAGCAGCTCAGTAACGGAAGCGATACGCTTGATTCCGCCAATGATAACAACCGCGGACAATGCCATCAGCGCAAGCCCAATCACGGTTGTAGAGATGCCAAATGTCTTGTTTACATTTGCGGCAATCGTATTGACCTGACTCATATTGCCAATGCCGAAGGACGCCAGTACACAGAATACCGCAAACAGCGTTGCCAGCACTGCTCCAATCTTTTTGAATCCCTTCCGGGAGCCCAGGCCGTCACGCAGATAATACATTGCGCCGCCGCACCATTCATTTTTCTCATTCTTGCGCCGGTAATAGATGCCAAGCACATTTTCAGAGAAATTAGTCATCATGCCGAAGAAGGATACCACCCACATCCAGAAGACTGCACCGGGACCTCCGGAGACAATTGCGGCAGATACCCCGGCAATATTGCCGGTGCCGACCGTTGCGGCCAGTGCCGTACACAGACTCTGAAACTGTGAGATTGATTTATCGTGTTTTTCCGTATGTGCCGTAACATTTTTATCCGAGAACAGCGCACCAATCGTATTTTTAAACCAGTGGCCGATGTGTGTCAGCTGAAAAAAGCCTGTACGGAATGTCATCATGATTCCAGTGCCAATCAGCAGCACCAGCATTGGAATACCCCATACAAATCCATTAACAGCGCTGTTTATCTCTTCAATAAAACCTAATACCCCCATACGCTTCTCCCCTTCAAATCATGTAAAGACTGTATCATTATTTTCAATGATTAACAATTATTTTCATAGCTAAGAAAACTTTTTCATATATCTCGAAAAGAAAACCACCTGCTGCGGTGGCTTATCTGAAGAATCCATCAAACGTATCAGCGATTTCCTGCAGCTGAGCATCCGTCAGCTCACTGCGTGGATCATTCAGTCCGGAAGGAATGCCGGTTACCAGTGTGACGGTTTTCCCACCATTCTCAATCCGAAAGTAGTTCGGTGCGTAGATGCGTTTTTCACCTACTTTGATTTCGGTATCTCCATCTGATAAGGTATAGTCGTCCAATACGGAATCAAACCGATTCAGCAGTTCCTGATAGCCTTCTGTTCCCGGAACGGTCTGTTCCACCTTGCCATTGATCAGTTCAAATTTGTCTCTCAGAATCTCATTGCCTTCTTCATCCCAGATCGGAAGATAAAGGATTTCACTGACACCATATTCTCTGGCTTTGGCAATCGCTGTTTCGATTACAGCCCGGCACCACGGACACTTCGCATCCCCGATATACAGATAGAAGCTTTCTCCCGCATCCATGCGGTCAATCACTTCCTGTTCTGTCGTATTCACAAAGGGATGATCTTCCGCAATCGTAATCGTACGATGAACTTTCCCGGAAGAATTTTCTTTTCCATTCAATGACTCATAAGCTTCCTTAAAATCAGAAGCGATTACCGATGTGCTGTTTTCATCACATTCCACAAACGCATCGCAGCCCTGTTGCGGGGAAGCTGATGCCTGTGCAGACTCTGTTGGAACCTGAGAAGAACATCCAACCAAAAAAAGCAGTGTCAGAACCAAAAACGTTTTTCTCATGTCAAACCTCCTCCGTTGATATACCAAACACTATAATGCAAAAGAAATGAGAAAAAAATGAAAATAATCAAAAAACATCTTGCAAGTAAAAACGAAGTGAGGTAATATAATCAAGCACTGCGATAGATGGTTCCTTAGCTCAGTTGGTAGAGCAACTGACTCTTAATCAGTGGGTCGAGGGTTCGAGTCCCTCAGGAACCACCATACTAAGAAAGTAGAAACGACGTTACTACTTTCTTTTTTTGTTATATCAGAGTTACTCGAAAATGCTTTATTTAAGCCTTTTTCAGCACTTCTCTCATCAGTATTAGACCTCCTATTTTGGAGGAGATTTTATTACCTTTGAAAATCCTCTCTTTTTCAGCCTTCAAGGTGTAACAATTTTAACGATTACTGTGAGAATTACAACGATAAAAACAACATGAAACTCCAACCATAATAAAGGCTGACCGTTCTGATCAGCCAGTATTCTATATCTTGATTTTCGTACCGTTCTTGAACTGAAATGTAAGCTTTCCAGTGTTGCTTACCACTACTTTGTCGACCATAGCAGACCATAGTTTTTCATCAAATCCTTCAATAAGGGTCTCCTGTTCATGGACTTTGAACATGAATCCACTGAGGTCTTTGGCCTTGGTTTCCTGAGCTTCCTTTTCCCTGTTCATCGCCGCGATCTCAGTCTGCTTCGCTTCATACGCATCCATATATCCATCTGCTTTTTTCGCCAGAACGATTTGATCCTCATGCGGATCAGCGCATCTCCTCAAGGTATCATCATGCAGTTTAGATAACACCTCACACTCCCTCAATGCATCTTCCAACTGTGTATCTATTTCAGACGTATCTTCCAGTTTTGCCAACAGTTTCCTGCATCTATCAAGAACTATTTCCTTATCATTGAAGACCTGATTTGCTGCGTCTGTGAATTTCCCCTTCAGTTCTTCCTCATCAAGTACGTATCCTTTATC
>JAFWJY010000273.1 GCA_017514525.1 Solobacterium sp.
ATGCTCAGGGAAACCTGCATCGAAAACTGCAGACTCACCATATTCCCTGCAGAAGTCGACCCAGCGCATGAGGGCAGTTTCCAGCTGCTCATCGGTAACGCTCTCCTGCAATCCATCAAAAAGGAATGGCCATGCGGTGGCTTCATATGCATTTCCGGTCACATGACCGTCATTGTCGCGCACATAATAGTGGAGTCCCGGCGCAGGATCCGGTGTGTCATCGGTGATTCCATGCTTTTCAAGGAGTCTGGAGTTCACCCAGACACTGTGGCATTCTCCCTCCAGAACCACAAGGCCAATGTCAGGACAGATTTCGTCAAGTTCCCATTTTGTCAGATCTTCATCACCCAGTGCAGCGCGCTCCATCATGAAGCGATAACGATCTAAACCAGGATTATCTTTTATGTAATTCGCCATAAATTCCAGGGCTTCCTGTTTACTTTCGGCCGGAACATATTCCCCCATATCTACAAACTCAAAACAAGCACCGACCGTCACATGACAATGGGTATCGAATATGCCCGGCATGATGAACTTGCCGCCAAGATCTGTAACCTCTCCTTCATAATCCGAAAGACCTGCCTCATCGCCGACATAGACGAACTTCCTGTCTTTGACCGCCAGGGCGGCTGCCTGAGGATTATCCTTGTCAGCTGTGAAGATTTTCGCATTCTTAATGATCTGATCTACTTTCATGTTAACTCTCCTTTTCTTCTCCCGGTCACTAAATCAGATGTTCGAATCTTGACATGTCGATTTCTTTTCCTTCCTTACGGTCTTCGATAGCCTGTTTAACTGCTTCGAAGTCATCTCTGGTCAGATTGTAACGAATAAGGAAAATCATACTGATTACAACCAGCACTGCAGGAACGATCGTTCCCAGTGACCAGATACCTTTGGCCACAAAATCAGTAACCGCAGCTGCCTCTGTATAACCGATGATCTGCAGTCCCCAGCCAAGAAACAGTGATGCAAAGGCTGCCCCTAATGTCTGCGCCAGACCCTGCAGAGCCAGCATGCTGCCTTCTTTCTGTTCCCCTGTTACAAGCGTATATACATCTGTGCAGTCATACAGCAGAGAGACCAGCAGGCCGTAGAATGCTGCTGTTCCTAAACAGAGGATTCCGGCAAATATGTTGTAAGATACAAACCCTACCGTTGTTACCATACCAAGAGCAAACCATATAACGGAACCGACAACATATGATCCGATAAATACAACCATTGCTTTTTTCTTGTCCCATTTATTCGCTATACCGTATACAATAGGAATGGCAATCAGACTGAGTACAGTGTGGATCGTCCAGAACAGCGACTGACTCGCCTCATTGAGTCCCAGATAACTTGTCATGGTATATACAACGCCATTGTTCATCATTATAAATGCGGTTGCAAAGATCAGGCTGAACAGAACGAGTCTTCTGAATATCTTGATTTTGAAAAAGCTGACGTAATCAAGGATGAGATTTTTAATGTTGAACCTTTCCGCTCTGATTCTGGCTTTTTCTTCTTCCGTATAGACAGGTGGTCTTTCTTCCGAGCTTCTATGACAGATAGCTGCGCCAAGAAACATCAGAATTGCCATTGCCACTGCCGCGAAGAACCAGCTTCTGCCGGTGCTCACATCGTACCCGCTGAAGAACCCTACGATTGCGATCACTCCGCCGGTTGAAAGCAGCTCGAGTGGTATTGCAGCGTATGCAACAATACTTCTCAGGCTGTTTCTTTCGATATAGTCATGGGTCATTTCTGCGCCCAGAGCGGTCCACACATTGAAATATACGGCGTAGCAAACAATGAAAATAACTGCAAATACTGTGTAGTACGCAATTTTCAGTCCCATGCTCCCGCCAATTGGATTGAACAGCAATGCTGTAGAAATCGCAAAAATAACGGCGCACTTCATCATGATAGGCCTTCTTCTTCCCTTTGGGTTCAGAGATTTGTCAGACAGATACCCTGCTACCGGCCCTGCTATTACCTGACAAAGAATGGCAACGAAAGAGATGGTTCCGGCTACACCCGCAGGGATACCGGCAACATCAGTCAAGAAGAACATAAAGTACGTTCCAAACATAGCATACGGAATCGTATCGCATGCTGATCCGCATCCATATCCTATCTTCTCCCTCATCGGGAGTTTTACATTGTTTAATGTCTGTTCCATGTCGGCTTCTCCTTTCAAGTTTCAATTCTTAGATTAACTTTCTTTTCATTTGTTGTCTGTATGCGGAATAGAATCGACAACTGTACCAAGTCCGTATCCCAGTTTGACTTTAACAGGAAGTTTACCTTGTCGTACTTTATTATTCATTGTTCTACCTCCTATCTTGCTTTTTTTGTCCTAAAGCGGCATGTATTTGTATGCAAAA
>JAFWJY010000274.1 GCA_017514525.1 Solobacterium sp.
ATACAGGCAGTCTCCTCCCTTCACTACATAGACGGGTAAGAAACTCTGTTTTAAACAAATTTTTCGAAAAATCTTTAAGCAAGAAAAACAGCACCAGTTTTCGGCGCTGCTTCTTCTTCAATCACTCAAACGGATGTGCATCCGTCAAGGCAATTACTTCCTTGCGGATTCTTTCTTTTACCGCTTCGTCATCCTTATGTTTCAGTACTTCTGCGATCCATTTTCCAACCTGACGGAACTCATCCTCTTTGAATCCCTTTGTTGTCATAGCAGCTGTTCCAACACGGATGCCGCTGGTTGTGTTTGGCTTCTCCTCGTCAAACGGTATCGCATTCTTGTTTACAGTAATGTGTACTTCATCCAGTGCAACTTCCGCATCTCTGCCGGTGATGCCGATGGAGTTCTTTACATCCACCAGAATCAGGTGGTTGTCCGTGCCGCCTGTTACCAGACGGAAGCCTTCTTCCTCCATGGTTTCCGCAAGCGTTGCACAGTTGCGAATGATCTGAGCACCATATTCTTTGAATTCCGGCTGCTTGGCTTCATAGAAGCACTGTGCTTTCGCCGCTACAATGTGGCATAACGGGCCGCCCTGCAGACCTGGGAAGATTGCTTTGTCGACTGCCTTGGCATACTGCTCCCGGCAAAGAATTATGCCGCCACGAGGACCACGAAGCGTTTTATGTGTTGTTGTAGTAACGAAATCCGCATATGGCACCGGGTTCATATGATGACCGCCGGCTACCAAACCGGCAATATGAGCCATATCAACCATCAGCATTGCCCCGCAGGCATCCGCAATTGCACGGAATTCCTTGAAATCCAGCTCTCTTGGATAAGCGCTTGCGCCGGCAACAATCAGCTTTGGTTGCACTTCCATGGCTAATTTCCGAAGATCATCATAATCGATTCGCTCGGTTTCTCTGTTGACCCCATAGGAATGAAATTCATATCGTTTCCCGGAAAAGCTGACTTTGGCCCCATGCGTAAGGTGACCTCCTGCCGCAAGATCCATACCAAGGACTCTGTCGCCCTGATTCAGCACCGCGAAATAAACAGCCATGTTTGCGGAAGAACCGCTGTGCGGCTGAACATTGGCATGATCGGCCCCAAACAGTTCCTTTGCATACGTACGCGCCAGTTCTTCCGTGGTATCAACATTGACGCATCCGCCATAATACCGATGTCCCGGATAACCTTCTGCATATTTGTTTGTGAGGATGGAACCAGACAGCTCCCTGACTTCTTTGGAGCAGAAGTTTTCAGACGCAATCAGTTCAATGTTGTTCTTCTGTCGAAGCGTTTCCGCTTCAACGGCTTTCTGCAGTGCTACATCAATCATGTCACTTTCCCCCTATAGCCTTCTGAATCTGTTCTATCGTAATCGGTCCTTCCCGCAGGATTCGGATCGAACCGTTACTGCAATTCACAATCGTGCTGGCCTGGCCAAACGAAACGCTTCCTTCCATCATTCCATCCAGCTTCGGGCAGGCTTGTTCAATCTCATCCAGACTCTGGCATTCCTTTTGTCCGGACTGATTCGCACTGGTCAGGAAGATCGGAGTGCCTACTGCCTGAATCAGTCTGCGAAGCGGTTCACTTGTCGCTAATCGAACGGCCAGTGTTTCTCCATGCAAAGCAGATGGCGCATCTGCCTTTTTCTTCAGAATCACAGTCAGCGGTCCCGGCATCAGTGCACTCATCAACTGCCTTGCGGCATCATCCATTTCCGCAACCGTTTCAGCCTGTTCTATGTCACAGCACATAATCGGAAACTGTTTTGATAAAGGCCGGTTCTTAACTTCATACAGCTTCTGCTGACCTGCCTCACTGATGCGGGCACAGACACCGTAAACGGTATCAGTTGGCACAGAGAGACATCCATCACGCTTCAGGATCGCGGCCATTGCCTCTGTTTCATTCGGCGAGAATCGTTTCATAGTTGTTTTTAAAACCGAAACATGCTTAATACCATGGAGAGCACCAGAACTCCCACAAGTATTAACATCACGTTTCGTATCCATTTCCGTCTGTTATCCATAACAGGAGGTATTGTATCATTTTCCGCAACAGAAAAGAACCTTCCAGGAAGGAAGATTCAGATCCGAATAATCAGATTATTCAGGCGCTGGGCAGATGTATAGGATACATCTTTCGCCATACCCATGGTCAGACGAATTCCGATATTGGCAACCGGGTCATCTGATTTGATCATCTTAAGTCCCTTTCTCGGGTCAAGCGGATCACAATCGTCCCGCAGCAGTAAAATCAGCTCGTTATTTTTAGTGAACGCCCGCACCGTCAGAACATTCAGGCCGGGGGTTTCCGGGAAAGCTTTCAAGATGATGCCGGAGGCCATTTCCTCTACCGCAAGGCTTGCGGCATTGGCACGCCGTTCGTCAATTCCCTTTTTCCGGGCAAAGCTCCGCACCATCTCAGAGACCTGCACAACAATCTGCTTCGCATTTGCCTCATTCACTTTTGTACTGTCAATTTCAGCTGTAACTTCATCCCCTTTGGCAAAACCAAAACCTTTTGGCAGCGCAAGAATGTCTTCCATCGTGATGCGCAAATGCCGATTCCTGACCATCAGATAGATTACGATTGTCACAAACGTCAGGACATGTGCAAGTGAAATGCCACGGTATACCTGCGACCCCGATCCATGCGGGAACCCGCTTACAATGGAAATGGTATAAACCAGCCATTCCACTATATAAATGAGATTGGCATACAGCAGATTTCCAGATGCCTGCAGATAATAGGCATACAGCATGTTGGTTCCCTGAAACAGAAGTGCTGCGGCATACCACCGCACACTGTTGATACCGAGCGCATAGGCATCAAAGTTAGTGCCAAGATACAGCTTCGCGATAAACGGCGCAAGCAGATAACACAGCAGCGAGATCACAGGAACCAGTGTCACTTCATATTGAATTGCAATGCGCATCAGCTTGCCCAGTGCTTCCCGGTTCTCCTCACCAAAAAACATAGCGCCTTGAACGAGGATTGCCTGTGCTACGCCAATAATCACCGCATCCGTCAGAAACGACAGAGAGATCTGCACAGAATAGCCTGCCAGCACCGATTCCGAGATATCCGCGAGTATGCGATTGATATAAATACCATGAAGCAGAACCGCCGTCTCCAGCATACCCCGGGGAATACCGCGTTTCACAACGCTCCAGAGATCTCCCCATTTCAGATTCTTCAGCGTGATGCCCAGCATAATACCATGCTTGCGGAAGTGCCCAAGCAGGTCTGCAAAACCGACATAATAGCTGAGGGAAGTAACTGCGGCAATGCCTGCCAGTCCGCTGTGGAATACAGAAATGCACAGAAAGTCACCAATCAGATTCACTGCGCTCATCAGCACTACGGAATAAAATGCGCGCATGCGATCACTGTCCAGTGACATGAATGCGGTAAGAATCCGCATGCAGGTAATAGCCGGCAAGCCGATCGCATAGCCAAGCAGATAATGACGTGCCTCCTGAAACAAATCCGGTGGCAGGCTGTCGCTGCCAAGCCAGGTGATGAGCGGCACTGACAGAAGTGATACCGCAAACATCACAACAACAGACAGCGTCAGTCCCGTCAGAAACGCAACCGAAAACAGTTCCCGGCTTTTTTTGATATCTCCCTGCGCAATTTTACGTGTACACAGATTCTGTGCACCGCTGCTGAGAATGCCGCCAAGGAATGAAAAGGAAAAATTCAATGGTATTACAAGACCAAAAGCGGCGACTGCCGTTGTGTCCATCGTATTACCAATGATAATTCCATCCATGATTGAACCTAACGCAGCTGTCAGCGTGGACAGAAAAAATACATAAAACGAGTTAAAAAACAACCGTGCTATCAGCCTGCGCTCCGGGTCCTGAATTTTATCTGCAATAATATTCATTCAATCGGTGTTAGTTTTGCGAATACCGCGTAGCGTCCATTTTCTACATCATACCGGCAGGTCGACATCGTAAGGATGCGATCCTCTGCACCAACTGTTACATCAGACTGGAATGTGCTCTGTTCCCGCATCTGCGCCACATAGGCAAGGAATGCATCATCATCCGCAAATTCAATCTGAACATAATCGGAATATCCATCCGTCAGAAGACCTGCAAACGGCTCTACCAGATAGGTTCCGTTTGGAGTCTGCAGAATCATTTCTCTGTGTGTTTCATAGTATTCCTGCTTGCGGTAGCCTTCCAGCTCTGCAAACATGGATCCATTGCGCATATGATGCGCGTAGATGATTGAATTACGACTGCTGAAGTCCTTTGCGTCATCCATATCAAGAAACAGACAGCCGGTATTGTTATATTCTCCAGTGAACAGATGATGCAGGTAATACTCATTATCTTTTCCCTGTACAACCGGATAGTTGATAACCGTGTCCTGCAGGCTGAGCCAGCCGACAACATCCGGATTGATTTCCGCAAGTTTTGCAAAATCAGCTTTGGTATAGGAATAGGTACTGCCTGTTTCAGTCGTCACAACCTCTTCCTCATTTGTGCCGGTCGTATCCGCAAGATTATGATACGCATTTTCGGAATCGCGGTAATCCTTCATTCCTTTATATAGCTGGAAACCCGAATAGCCGGCCATACTGAGCGATCCAATCAGGATGACATAAAGAACAGCACGTCCAAACTTGCTGAGTTTGCGCTTGCCTTTTTTCGGCGAACGCTTCTTCTCTGAGGTGCTCTGTTTGGACTTGTTTTCATCCTCAATCGTTACAACCATGGTTTCCTGCAACTGATTTTCGTTTTCGTAATCCATTCTGTATTGTTTCCTTCAAGTGATTATTTTACTGCATCTTCCAGACCAAAATAGACAAACAGCATCCGGTCTTTCCCATTCATATCCTTGCGGATTTCAAACTGTGCCTCCGGCAGCATCTCCTTCACCAGCCGGCTCATGGCTTCGCGCTGATTCCAGCCCATTTCAAAAGCCATGAAAGAACGCGGTTTCAGCACCTTCCTGCAGTCAGTGAATACGGAACGGTAGAACTGCAGACCATCTTCTCCGCCAAACAGTGCGACATGCGGCTCAAACTCAATAACCGATGTCTCCATCGATTCATTGCTGGGAATGTAAGGCGGGTTGCAGATGAGAACATCATACTGCTTTCCTTCCGCAATCGGCGGCTTGACCATATCACCGGCATAGAATGAAATCTCAGCGTCGTTTTCCCTGGCGTTGGCCTTTGCCTTTTCCAGTGCCTCCAGGGAGATATCCGTCGCATCCATGCGTACGCGCGGTTCTTCCTTCGCAATTGTCACCGCAATCGCTCCGCTTCCTGTACCAATATCAACGCAATGTACTTCACCTTCCGGAAAAAACCGGTCTATGCAGGCAAGGATACGCGCACACAGTTCTTCGGTTTCCGGGCGGGGAATGAGTACATCTCCGTCCACCAGAAACTTGTATCCGTAAAACCAGGAATACCCCAGTACATGTGCCATCGGCTCCTGTTTCAGGATGCGCTCCATACCGGTCTGAAACTGAGCTTCCAGCTCTTCCGGCATTTCTTCTTCATAATGCACATAAAGGTTGTAGCGTTCCTGATTGGCAATCTCGACAAGAAATGCCATAACCGTTTCTTCCGGGACTCCATTTTCGGCACACTGTTTCTCGTAGTGTTTTACTGCTTCACGGAATTTCATTCTGCTGCCTCAAGCTTCTTCTTTTCATCGTCTGCCTGAAGGGCATCAATAACATCCTGCAGCTTGCCTTCCATCACACGGTCCAGCTGGGTAATGGTAAATCCGATCCGATGATCTGTTACGCGGTTCTGCGGATAGTTATAGGTTCTGATCTTTTCGGAACGATCCCCTGTTCCAATCTTTTCCCGACGAATCTTTCCTTCTGCCTCTTCCCGCTGCCGCTTGTATTCTTCATAGACGCGCGACTTGATCAGGCGCAGCGCTGTTTCCCGGTTTTCAATCTGACTTCTGCCTTCCTGGCAGTTGACAGTAATGCCGGTTGGAATATGCACAATGCGCACCGCAGAGTCTGTTTTGTTAATATGCTGACCACCGGCACCGCTGGCACGATGCGTCTCAATCGTCAGGTCCTTCGGATCGATTTCGATATCCGCATCCTCTGCTTCCGGCTGGCACAGTACAGTAGCTGTACTGGTCTGAATGCGGCCCTGCGACTCGGTCTTCGGAACACGCTGGACGCGATGGGCTCCGCTTTCGAACTTCAGAGCCTTGTATACATCATGACCCTTGATTTCAAAGATGATCTGGGAAAAGCCGCCGGCTTCTGATTCCGACGCTTCCAGCACATCAACCTTCCAGCCATTTCCTTCCGCATAGCGTACATACATGCGATATAAATCGCCTGCGAAGATATTGCCTTCATCCCCTCCGGCACCGCCACGGATCTCCATGATGACATTGTGGTCATCATCAGGATCCTGGGGAATCAGCAGGTGCTGAATATGTTCCAGCAGTGCTTCCCGCTTCGGTTCACACTCGCTCAGTTCATCCTCTGCCATCTGACGCATATCCGGATCATTGTCCTTTTCCAGTTCATGAGCTTCCTGAATGCGGGAATCCAGTTCCAGCAGTTCATGATAAGCCTCGACCGATCCGGACAGTCTTGCCTGCTCACGGGACAGTTTTGTAACTTCCCGTGGGTTGGAAAGCACTTCTTCCGACATCAGCTGTTCGCCAATCTCGTTATAACGTTTTTCAATATCCCCGAGCCGGCTGTGTATCGCCTCGATATTCATTTAAATCTCCCTATTCTTTCCAGTCACGCAGTTCCGGTTTCGTGCCGAAATTGTGACGCAGCTTCTTAAGCGCTTTGCTTTCGATCTGGCGGATGCGTTCTCTGGTGACGTTGCACTCCTTGCCAACGTCTTCCAGTGTATGCACAACACCGTCATCCAGACCAAACCGCATGCGCAGGATCTTCTGTTCCCGCTCATTCAGCGATAACAGTATATGCTCAATTTCCTCACGCAAAAAGGTATTATTCGCATATTCTTCCGGTTTCGGGGTGCTCTGGTCTTCAATGAAGTCACTGAGGGTTGAGCTTTCCTCTTCTCCAGCCGGTGTTTCAAGGCTTACCGGTTCCATCGCAATTTTCAGCACTTCATCAACGCGTTCTGGCGTCATATGCTCCATGTGTTCCGCAATTTCCCTGCTGGTAGGCTCACGGCCGAGTTCCTGCAGCAGATTCTTCTGTGTGCGCCGAACACGACTGATTTCTTCTCCCATATGCACTGGCAGGCGAATCCCGCGGGACTGATCTGCGATTGCACGAATCATGGACTGACGAATCCACCACGTCGCATAGGTGGAAAAGCGGAATCCCTTGGTATAGTCAAACTTGTCCACCGCACGCATCAGCCCCATATTGCCTTCCTGGATCAGATCCTGCATGGAGAGACCTCGATTTACATATTTCTTGGCAATCGATACAACTAGGCGCAGATTGGATGTAATAAGCAGCTGACGGGCATTTTCATCCCCCTCAAACGCCTTCTTGGCAGTTTCATACTCTTCATCCGGTTTCAGAAGCGGAATCGCACCGATCTGCCGCAGATAGACTTTCGTCGTATCGGTACTCGCAGATCGCTTTTCCCGTTCGATATAAGGGTCTACGACACTGCTTTCGGTTTCAGCTTCCTCTTCTTCCGATTCCTCTGCCTCGTCATCGTCATCTTCTTCGAACAGGTCTTCTTCATCCGATTCAATCAGGATGTCATGATCACTGCACCACTCAAAAAGACTCTCCAGTTCATCTTCCCGAAGTCCTGCTTTCTGTGCTTTTTCCTGCAGCAGTTCAAGCTGCACCGGCTCTCCTGCTTCACTTTTCTTCTGGCATAACTCCTTCAGAGTTTCCAGTGTTTCCAAATTATTCTGTTCTGCTTTCTTCGCCATTAAGGTTTTCCTTTCTGACTTATACTCGTTATTTTATCAACAAAAAGAAAATCCTGCATTCCTGCAGGATACTTCTTTGGTTTCTTACTTGAGTCCGTATTTCTTGTTGAACTTTTCAACACGACCCTGAGCCTGTGCGAATCTCTGACGTCCTGTATAGAACGGATGGCAATTCGAGCAGGTATCAACCTTGATTTCCTTGAGTGTAGAACCCGTTACGAATTCACTGCCGCAGCTTGTGCATACGACTTTGCACTCATAGAACTTCGGATGGATGTCCTTCTTCATGTTCGATCTCCCTTCTGCCTTGAGCCTCATGCGTGCTCAAAGAAAGTGCTTTTGTATATTAGCATGCCTCAACCGATCCCGCAAGAATTTTTGCGCCGGGCATACCATTTCCATTCCCCGTTTTTTACATTCTTGGAGTAACATAGCTATATAAAGAGGTAATAAATAATATGACTGTGTTGAAACTGTTACCTGCCTGTAAAGACTATCTTTGGGGTGGTCAGCGCATCAAAAACGAATTCAATGTGAATTATGAAGGAGACATCCTGGCAGAAGCCTGGGAGCTCTCCTGCCATCCGGATGGTCCCAGCATCATTGCCAATGGGCCATATAAAGGGAAAACGCTGCGGGACTATCTCGAGAGCGAAGGCATGGATGTTCTTGGGACCCACTGCCGGCGCTTCCGGGAGTTTCCAATTCTGACAAAATTCATTGATGCCCGTGATAATTTAAGCATTCAGGTTCATCCGAACAATGCCTATGCCCTCCAGAATGAAGGACAGTATGGCAAGACGGAAATGTGGTATGTACTGGATGCGGAGCCGGGAGCCTTCCTGTATTACGGTTTCAAACAGGAAATCTCCAGAGAAGAGTTTGAAGAACGAATCAAATCCAACACGCTGCTGGAAGTATTAAATGCGGTCGAAGTGCATAAAGGCGATACTCTGTTTATCGAGTCCGGCACGCTTCATGCGATTGGCAAAGGGTTGCTTATCGCTGAAATTCAGCAGAATTCCAATGTCACGTATCGTGTTTATGACTATGGCCGTGTTGGCAAAGACGGCAAACTGCGTGATCTTCATATTGAAAAAGCTCTGGCAGTGACCAACCGGGTGCCGATCGTTCAGAAAGGGGAAAGCTATCCGCATATCGCAGACTGTGATTATTTCACTGTCGACAAACTCGATCTCGACGGACGTCTGTTATACCGGATGCAGGGCAATGTCGGAAAGGAATCCTTCCTTTCCATCCTGATTCTGGACGGCAGCGGAACGATTTCCAATCAGGGTGAAAAGATTGCCTACCAGAAAGGTGACTCTATCTTCCTCCCTGCCGGAAGCGGAGACTTCACGATCGAAGGTACCTGTGATGCACTGCTGACAACGATTCGGGAAAAGGCAAACCCGGTGCGGGGCGGTATCGTAATCGGTTCTGCCGGTATCCAGATTGGTCTGGTGGATGAAGCCAATCACATTTTTGCCAAAAAGGAATTCTCCACAGACACTTCCAAAACACCATCTGAGATCATTCAGGAAACTGCAGATGCGGCCCTGAAGCTGCTTCAGGAAAACAATGTACCGCTGGATCAGTGCATCGGCATTGGCGTTGGTGTTCCCGGTACGGTTGACCGCCGCAGCGGGACGATTATTTACTCGAATAATCTGCGCTGGGAGAATGTCAAACTGCGGGATGAGCTGGGCAAATCCATCCCCTGCCCGGTACGCATTTCCAACGACGCCGACTGTGCAGCCCTGGGTGAAGCAGTCGCCGGAGCCGGCAAACAGTACAATGACGTTGTATTGTTAACGCTTGGCAATGGCGTTGGCGGCGGCATCATTCTGAATGGTGAAGTATTTGATGGCGGTATTATGGGAGGCAGTGAAGTCGGCCATATGGTCGTACGTGCAAATGGACGGGCCTGCACCTGTGGCCGCAAAGGATGTCTGGAAGCGTATTCCAGTGTTCCGGCACTGATC